>JAPOQA010000068.1 GCA_026710945.1 Chloroflexota bacterium | reverse complement strand
ATGTATGTAGGCAAGCACAGAGTTCTGCTCCCATGTTTCTTCTGCCAAATCTGTCAACGAATTACCTGACATTTACAATTCCAAGCGCAGCGAGGAATCTAAAAGGCTCAGGATTCTAGATTCTTCGTCGCGGAGTTTATCCTGAGCCTGCCGAAGGGCTCCTCAGCATGACAGGTTGAACTGCTGACTTAGGGCTGGATGCGACCACGTGTCTTGCACGTGACCAATCTAAACCCAAAACTACTAATTCCGCTTGCATGGCTAACGATCACACACCTTGCTCTTTCACCAACAAGGTCTCACATGTCCAATCGCCTGTCTCCGTAGAGTTTACACATTGACACACGAATTGGCGCTATCAAGTTGATTGGAAACAGCGTCCTACCCTTGGCCGACAATCCGTTGCAGTAACACAACTAGGTTACAATATTGGAAGTCGGTGGGAAGTGCAAGACAGCACGAGGAAACATACCGCGCAGGAGTGAGTGGCCCTGGCCGCTGCAAGAAGCACAACGATGCGCCTGAATCTATCCCGTTCGTGCTGAGCCCGTCGAAGCACAACGGCGCGCTTGATGCCATTCCGTTCGTGCTGAGCCTGTCGAAGCACAATAGGTAGTTAACTGGAAGAGACTCGGTGCAAACCGACGTTAGGCCACCCAACTCAATTCTGCGCAATCTGCAAAAGCAACAAGCCCATAGTGTTCCGCATAGAGAGACCTCCGTATGACTGACTCCGTTACACCGCAGCCCCACGTTCCTGTTGAGACGAAGGGCAAGCAAAAAACCATCGCCGTCGTCACCGAAGTGTGGCACCTGCGGGCGCTCGTACGCGCCGCCGTGGAGAACAAACGCACGCGCGTAGCCGAGGCATCGAATCTGCAGGCAATCAGCGCTATCGCCCACAGGGAACGGCTCGACCTTGTGATCCTGGATGCCGACCTTGTCTGTGGCGACGCGACAGCGCCGTATGCACAACTCAAGCGTGACCCGGCGCTTGCCGACGTGCCCCTGATCCTCCTCACCGACCGCACTACGCCTGACGATGGTTCATCCACAAGCGTCAGCCACCCTGACCGCACGCTACACAAGCACTTCAGCCCCTTCGAACTCCTGAATCTCGTCTACACCCTCACCGGCTATTGACCGACAAACCCTGGTCGTTCGCTCGGCATAGCTGGAAGGTGCCGGTTGCTGGATACCGTGCCGCTGCCGCAAGCTCTTTTTAATCACGAGGAGAAGGGAGAGCACACGTGGATCGCAGCCACGACGGCGGCATTCCGGTCGGCTCCGCAAAGCTCGGGCAGCGGGCAACATACCCTCTTGACGCGAAGACTGCGGCACGCGAGCGCCGCCGGAAGGGTTGGCACCAAAGAAATCTCTTGACAAGCTGAGTATTCCGGTTAAGCTAGAGACAACTAGAGCAGCGGTAGAGACAATGTTCGTATTTCCTGGCAGCGCAGAGGAGAGTCGGTTGCAATGGAGCTTGATTGCAGAGTGTTGGCCGCCGCGCGCCAATTGGCAGGAATAGTCGTATTCTGCTTGATGGCAGCGGTGCTGCTGATGGCGTGTGCAGCAGAGCCGTCTGCTGCAGGACTGCCGGTCGATAACCCTAAACCTGAGACTACAGCTACCATCACAGAGGCAACGCCTGAACCAACCCCGCCAAGCACACCCACGCCAATTGCCACTCCCGCAGTTCGTTTCACGGCGATTAGCAGCGGCACTCTCCACACATGCGCCTTGCGCGCAGATGGCACGCCTATCTGCTGGGGAAGCAATGAAGAAGGCCAAGCTTCGCCGCCGGCAAACGAGCGTTTCACTGCCATTAGCAGTGGCGGCTCTTACACCTGTGCATTACGCGAGGATGGAATACCTGTTTGCTGGGGTTTGGATGATCACGGCCAATCATCTCCTCCAAGTGGAATACGCCTCAAAGCCGTTAGCAGCGGCGACACGTATACGTGCGGATTGCGTGAAGACGGAACTGCTCTCTGCTGGGGTGACACGGATCGCAGCGGGGCGTCACCTCCCGAAGGCGAGCGCTTTGACGCCATTAGCAATAGCGGACAGCATACGTGCGCGCTCCGTGTTGATGGAACACCGGTCTGCTGGGGTGACGGCGGTGGGCACGGCGGAACGTCACCTCCGGCAAGAGAGCAACTCACTTCGATAAGCACAGGACTGTATTTCTCCTGCGGGTTACGTTCAAACGGGACCCATGTATGCTGGGGCAGAAGTCATGGAGAAGAGCCGCCGCCTCTTGAAGGCGAGAGGTTTTCATCCATCAGTAGCGGTTACACTTACAGTTGCGCTCTACGGGAAGATGGCACCCCCGTTTGCTGGGGCGAAGGCAGCCTCGGTCAAACCTCACCGCCGGAAGGCGAGCGCTTCACCGCCATTAGCAGCGCATTCGGCCACGTCTGCGGAATCCGCGAAGATGGCACGGTCGGTTGCTGGGGTTTAGATGTATCGCCACCGGAAGGCGAACGCTTTACAAGCATTAGCAGTGGCAATGAGTACACTTGTGCGCTGCGCGAGGATGGTTCCCCTGTTTGCTGGGGTGAAGGGGGTGTCCGCCCAACAACCCCTCCGGCAGGTGAACGCCTAGTTGCCATCAGCAGTGGCTTTATCCAAACATGCGGGCTCCGCGCCGACGGGACACTCATCTGCTGGCCCGGCTTTGAGGAGCTTGGCATTTTTCTGATGACCCAGCGTTTCACTGCAATAAGTAACTCAGCTGCTACCATCTGTGCGCTTCGCACGGATGGAACTCCACTGTGTTGGGGGATCAATCCGCCACCACCACCTCAGGAAGAGACCTTCACCACGATCAGCGTAGGTTTCTACGACACCTGTGGCATACGGCCTAACGGTACGCTGCTCTGCTGGAATTTCTATGGCACACTGTTTTCGCCAGTGGAAGAAGATAGACTGACGATCGTGAGCGTCGGAGTCTCTCATGGCTGCGCGCTGCGAGGGGACGGCTCACCAGTATGCTGGGGCAATGACGAGTCCGGTCAGCCGTTGCCGGAAGCTTTACCGCCAGAAGACGAAACCTTCACGACCATTAGTAGCGGATATCGACACTCCTGCGCACTCCGTGTTGACGGGACCCTAGTCTGTTGGGGTGAGTTTACACCGCCTCCTGAAGGCGAACGCTTTACGGCTATCAGCGTTGGCTCCGATCATACCTGCGGTCTCCGAGTCGACGGCGTAGCTATCTGCTGGAGTAGTCTCGATTTCGGCCAGGCATCTCCGCCAACCGAGTAGTCCAAACCGCTACAGTACGTGTATCCTTTGCGGAGGCTAGAGAATGGGCAGACCCTTACCTATCAGAGTGCGCCAATTACGATAGTAGGTGGTTGCTAGCCGATATACCGAGGCTACTCGTGGTATTGCGCCAGCAGCTTCTCCACGTGCGCGCGTACAGAGTCGCGATCTGCGCTGCAGACGAGGCACGTAAAGGGGAACTCGCCGGTGGCGCGGAAGCGGGCGGCGTTGGGGTAGTGGAAATCGCCGGTGTGGGTCATGAACTGGCCCCACCAGCCGTAGGTAAAGGCAGGGCCGGAGACTCTACTCTGCTCGGTCCACTCCGGCGGAAAGAGCGACCGAAACGGCGGGAAGGAATTAATCCAACTGCCGCACTGGACAATCCGGATATCCGGCCGGTCGTGTTCCAAGTCGTCCAGGAGTTTCAGTAGCAACCGCGTCAGGGCGGGCAAGTCCCAGAAGGGGGACTTTGGCTGCAGGACGTTCGTGAAGTGGATGTGGACGATGTCTTCCGCGTAGTCGCGGCTGAAGCTGCCGTAGGGCGTGGGCGGGATTACCTGTCCCGCACCCTCCCAGAGGTTACCCTTGCGTTCGCCGGCAAGGCGCTCTTCCATCGTGGGATGCAGCAGGGCATAGGCGGCCTCTTCCAGCGCATCCGTAGCCGCGTCATGGCGGTGATCGTGAAAGAGGGCTTTCAGCCTGTCCACGAGCACATCCCACTCGGGGTCTGGGTGGCCCTGCGCAGGATGATGCTCGCCATCCCAGAGGTGCGTGCGCCGGTAGATGTCAACGCGGGCGGTGATGAGCTCCGCAAAAGGACGCTGCTCAGTCTGGAGCAAGCGGTGCACGTACCAGATCTTGAGCTTCACGCACTCGCGGTCGTAGTTGCGGCGGATGTCTAGCCGAGATGCCATTGCTCAATTCCCTGACGGAAAGCGTTGCGTAACATTGTCTGACATGAGTAACCGCATTCAAAAGGTGAAGATTTCCCCTCTCCCCAGGGAGAGGGGGTCATTCGCGCCCGCCTATCTTAGTAATGTATCGCATTGGAAGTCTGCGCGTGGACCGAACCAAGGTGGAGAGGGAGTCTCTCTTGCCCGCCAATCTTGCTCAAGCATCAGTCTGATGGTCCGCACATGCCCTAAGCCAAGGTACGGGGGTCTCCTGGCGGGGATATAACCGTTTGCTCGGTTCTCTCTTGAACGCTTCAAACGCTTGCCTATACGCCTAGGGTCACCGTTTCGCCGGCTGTGCTTGAAGACTTGCTTAGAAACGATCCCGATTCTGTCGGCTACACATCCGGTACTACTGTAACAGGCAATCCAGTCTCGATAGATTGCCGCGCCGCCGTGATCAGGCGCATAGCCTCCACGCCGTCCTCACCGGTGACGATGGGCCTGGTCTTTCCTTCTATGCAGTCGAGGAAGTGGCTGATCTCCATGAAAAAGCGGTCGTGTCCGCCGACGTCCGTCTCCACCCGCTCGGTAACGTGATCCAGGCTAAAGCGGCTCCGGCCGGATTGAAAGTCGATGACGATAGCGCCGCGTTCGCCGTAAATCTCAATGCACTTTTCCGAATGGGGCGACGACCAGCTTCCCTCCATGGCGCCGACCACGCCGTCCACGCTCTCCGCCATGAAGACGACGGTATCGGTGCCGGCTATATCTTGAGCGAGGGTCGCGCCCTTGGCGTAGATGTTCTTTAGCTCTCCAACTAAGTAGCGGAAGAGGTCGACGTAGTGCGGGCCAGACTCCCACAGGATGCCACCGCCCCGTGCGGGATCTCCCAACCACGTGCCGGCCATGAGCTCCACGCCCGCAAACCGGAGACGGAAATGGTGCAGGGGGCCCAACTTGCCGGCATCGATCCATGCCTTGGCTTTGGCGATGGGCGTATAGAAGCGGTTGCAGAATGCGGTCAGCAGATGGACGTTAGCGCGCCGGGCGGCAGAAACCATGGCCTGCCCCTCGGCCACGCTCATGGCCAGCGGCTTTTCACAGAGCACGTGCAGACCCCGCGCAACCGCCTGATCGGTAATTTTGCGGTGGGAGGTCGGCGGCGTGCAAATGCTGACGGCATGCAGTTCTTCACTGCGCAGCATGTCCGCGTAGTCGGTGTAGGCTTTTGCGCCGAACTCCTGCGCACACGCCTCCGCGACGGCCCGAATCGGATCGGCTACGGCCACAATCTGCGCCCGACCACTCTTGGCATAACTACACAAATGAGAATGGGAAATAGCACCGCAGCCAATGACGCCCACACGAATCATGATTAAGGCTTCCTCCGTCGTCTTGCCTCTTCCCAGGCGATGGAATCCGGAAATGCCAGGATCCCCTCACTCCAGCCCTCTCCCCCAGGAGACCTTTGCATAACCCTCGCCACAGCGCAGATGTCCCCTCTCCCTCGACGGGAGAGGGCTAGAGCCTGCCCCGTACTCGATACGGGGGTGAGGGTGAATCTCCTGAATTCTCTCCATAGCATACCGATGTTT
>JAPOQA010000067.1 GCA_026710945.1 Chloroflexota bacterium | reverse complement strand
CGGCGGCGAGCCACTGTCCGGGCCCGCCCGACGGCGCGGCCTGCCCCTGCCCCAAGAAGGCGTAGCGCACAGCGCGAAAGCTCCCGGCACGAGCTACAGATGCGCCCAGCCGTTCCAATTCCTGGCGCGGGGCCGCGCCGTAGCCGCCGCGGCCCACGATAACGACCGTGTCAAACGGCACGCCGTTGGGCTCCGTTTGGGTCTCCGGGGACAAGACGTCTCCATCTTGTTCGCTGTGGCGGTCTGCCATGGCGCGCTACCTATCCACGTTGCGCAAGGGACCTAATCCACACCAACCATCACAGATGCTGCCGGCGCTCCGTTGCTGGATGCCGGTACCCCATTGGTGGCTGCCGGCGCCAAGGCGTGGGCGGGAAGGTAGACAATATGGAGTTTGCCGGTGCGGGGGTGTATCTGCACCTCGGCATCTACACCAAACACGTCGCGAATGAGCTCAGGTTGCAACACCGCCTCCGGCACGTCTGCCGCTACGATCCGTCCTGCCGCAATGATGTAGATGCGGTCGCAATAGGCTGCAGCCAGATTGAGATCGTGCAGCGCCGCGAACGTCGTTACCTGCAAGCCGCGCACCAGATCCAGAATCTCAAGCTGATAGCGCACGTCCAGATGGTTCGTGGGCTCATCCAGCACGAGGAAGCGCGCCTGCTGGGCCAGGGCGCGGGCAATCAACACGCGTTGCTTTTCACCGCCGGAGAGCGTGGCGAAGCTGCGTTCGGCAAAGTCCAACATGCCCACCTGCGCCAGCGCGCTTTCCACCAGGGCATGGTCTTCATCGGTTTCGCGGGAAAACATCTTCTTGTGAGGCGTGCGTCCCATGAGCACCATCTCCCACACCACAAAGTCGAATTCGCCGGGAGATTCCTGCAGCACCGCCGCCGTGCGTCGGGCCGCCTCGCGCGGGTCCAGCTTCCACACGTCGTCGCCGTTGAGCGAAATGTAGCCGGCATCCGGCTTGAGCGCGCGATAGATCGACCGCAGCAAGCTCGACTTGCCGCTGCCGTTCGGGCCCAGGATACCGACGAATTCACCGGCGCCGACCTCGGCGCCGACCTCTTGCAGTATCGGTTGCGAGTCTACGCTCCAACTGACATCTTCAACACGGAGGTTCATGTTCTGCCTCCTCCAAATGCATCTTTGCGCCGCCGCATTAACCATAGAAAGAACGGTCCGCCGAGAAACGCCGTAATGACGCCAAGGGGCATCTCTTCCGGCTGCACAACCGTGCGTGCGAGCACGTCAACCCAAACCAGGAATATCGCCCCGGCCAGCAGACTCACCGGCAGCACGCGGCGATGGTCCGTACCAACAAAGAGGCGCACGGTATGGGGCATCATCAGTCCCACAAAGCCAATCGCGCCGGCCAACGCCACCATGACGCCGGTCATCATTGCCGCCACCACCATCAGCACCCGCCGGAAACGATTCGTATCCACACCCAGGCTCACGGCCGTTTCCTCACCCGCCACGAGGGCATTCAACGGCCGCGCCTGCAATACCAAGTAAACGGTGCCGATGAGGAGCACCAGCAGCGGCAGCGTGAGATAGCTCCATTTTGCGCCGGCCACACTCCCCATCAGCCAGAAGAGCACCGAGCGAATGCCCTCAGCCTCGTCGGCGCGAAACACCATGAAGCTCATCGTAGCCGATAGGACGTAGGACAGCGCGACTCCTACCAAGATGAGGCGCACAGGCGAAAGAGTGCCCCGGTGCTGGGCCAGCGTGAGTACCACGATGAACGTGAGTACCGCTCCCAGGAAAGCAGCAACCGACAGCGCATAGATTCCTAAGAACTGGAATACGCCAAACAAGATGACGAGCACCGCACCCACCGAGGCACCTGAGGAGACGCCTAATATGTACGGATCGGCCAGCGGATTGCGTACCGTCGCCTGCATGGCAACGCCCACAACCGCGAGCCCGGCGCCGACGACGGCTGCCAGCAACACCCGGGGGAACCGGATCAGCCACACGATGTTTTCGTGGGCAGCCGACCATTCGCCGGAGGCCAGCCCCGTCAGGCGGGAGACGGCAATCTGCCATACCGTCAACGGTGCGATGGCTACCGGGCCGATGGTAACTGCGAGAGTGAGTGAAACCAGCAGCGCCACCAGCAAGCCGAGCACGACGACAGGAAAGCGCGCGTCCCACCGCCGACCGGGCGCGCGTTCTTGTGCCGGGCCCGCCGCAGTCGGCGACCGCGTCGGTCTCTCCGCAACTGTGGCCATTGCTGTTCTCCGTCTATAATCTGTTCTTCACAAAGCATCTCGATGATGCTGCACTGTTATGTAAGGGGGTTGCCGGGTCCCGCTGCTATGGAGACCTCCCCCAACCCCTTTTCTTCCCGATCCAGAACACAACTATGGCTACGGCCAAGATCAAGGCCAAGGCAGGCAGCCCCAACAACGCTGTATTCCACCCGCTTCTCATTCCGTTGACCTCAACCGGCGAGGAGTCTCCCCTATCGTACGCTTCGCGTAGCAGGGCCACCGGGTTCTGCTCCCCAGCACGTTGCGCTGGAACAGTCAGCCACCGGCTTAACGAGTCTCCTTGTTCGCTGGTTCGCGCTACCGCGACGAATGCGGTAAGGGCCGTTTGCTCGCGGGGACACCGTTTGTCGCCGCCTTCCCTAGCGCCGGCCTCAAGAGCGGCGAGCAGTCCATCAGCAAGGACGGCGTCAGGCTGTTTCATCACCTCTTCGAACGCTTCCAACGCCGCGCTGACCACTGCCGGTCCCACCAGAATGTTCCCTTGGGCCGAGATGGATGGGCCACTGACCGCACCGGCCCAGTCAAGGTTCTCGCTCCCGGTGAAGTTTGCCGCTCCGTGCGCCAGCGTGGCGACACCGTACTGTCTCGTTTCAGGAGAGGAATCACCCGAGCTAGCTGCAGCAATCGCATCTTGAGGCGAAGCGCCGGCCAGCAAGCGACTTGCAACCCTATCGATCCGCTCGGTGTTCTGCGGGTCCCCCTGCGCCTGCGCTGCAATTGCACCATGACCGGGCAGCAGGCGGGCCAGTTCGATATCACCAAGCGAGGAGTCGATATATACGTGATATATCATTCGCCCCGCGTCATCCCCGGACCCGCCGGCTGTCGCTGACAATCGAGAGTTCTCAGGCACACAAGTTGCCAGCGCAACACCCACCTCGGCTGCAGCAACGTCGACAGCAACAATGGACCAGGTGCCTGACGAATAGTCATTAGTTGGGGCTATAGCCCCGGCGCCGCAGCCGGTAGTCAACAAGAGCGCGATAGCGACGCGCGCGACCCGAGCAGGCTTCACAGTCATGCCACCTTGTCCTCGGTGTCCTACTCTAATGCAAACACGCCCTAGCCGGCTTGCGCCGGGTAGAAGCCCTTGAACAGCGTTTCAATGACATCGATACTGCGGGGCCCCGGCTGGGTGGCCGTAAAGGGCACAACAACATAGCGCTGGTCCTGGATAGCCTTGATCGATGCGAGCGCCTCGGAATTGACGAGGAACTCGCGCTTCTCGTCCGCTGTAGACCAGGTTGCGTCGTGCAGCACAATGACGTCCGGATTGCGTTCGATAACGGACTCCCAGTTCACCGTCGCAAAATCGCCTTCAACGTCCGCGAATATGTTGATGCCGCCGGCCTCTTCCAGCAGGGCATTCACGATGCCTGTACCGGCGGCCGTATACGGCGCTTCGTTGTCGCTGTCGAAGACGAAAACCGTGACCTTCGGATCCGCCGGCTGCGTCTTGGTATGAACTTCCGCTAACCGCTCCCGGATGCCGGCTACATAGGCTTCCGCACGCTCCGGCACACCGAAAATCTTGCCTATACTTAAGAAGTCAACAAATACGTCCTCAATGGTGGCCTTGCGTTCCAGGCAATTTGCCTGGGCAACATATGAGTTTATGTTCAGTTCCAACAAGGCCTCGCGCGGGCCGGCCACCTCATCGCGGAAGGCGCTCACCCAACCGGCGTAGAGGAAGTCTGGTTCCACTCCCAAGAATACCTCTCGGGAAGGGTATAGTTCCGAGAGCACAGGTATCTGTTGGTACGCGTCAGCGAGATCAGGCAAGATTGGGTCTTCCAGGTACGCCGTGCCGACCATGTGATCCTGCAACCCCAACGTTAACATCACTTCCGTGGCGTGTTGTGCCATGGCTACGGCGCGTTGCGGCGGCTGTTCGTACGTTGTGCTCACGCCACAATTCTCAATCGTGACCGGCGCGAACGCCGACTCGACCTCTTTTTCTGGCATCGCTGCTGCGGTCTCTGCCGGCTGCGACGTGCCAACGCCGCAGGCGGCGAGGAGCAGGCCGCCGGTTCCCATGGCGCCAAGGGTCAGAATCCTGCGGCGCGTCAACTGCTGCTGTCTGTTCATTCCTATGCCTCATCCAGTTAACACTAATCATAACGACAAGCGTTATCAATAAGTTAATGATAACTATAGTCATTAAAAGGAAAGTCTTCCGGCTTGTCAAGGGGGATTGGACAAAGCGCAGATTTTCTTGAAAGGAAATTGCCGCCATCTGAAGCCGACAAGTCACAGACTTAGTGGGTCTGCGAGCGTCTTCAATGCAAGTGACGGTCAGATTTGCAGGGCCAATCTCAAAGAACTGTGTGAAGGTTTAGAAGTAGATCGAATCCGCATCCCGGAAGTGCGTTCCAAGCTACGGCATCTCGCAGCCAGAGCGCTGCCAAGATGCGCAATGCGCACCCAAACAGGTACCTTGGGCTAGGTGGGATTGCCGGGATACAGGAACGGCACCCAGGACTCGTGAGGCGGGGAAGGCACGAAGCGGAGATGGGCAAGGTAGCCGTTGAGCCGTGGCTTGCCCGGCCTCGCCAACAAGCGCATGCGCGCTTCTTCGGCAGTGCGCCCGCCTTTGCGGTGGTTGCAGTCCTTACAGGCGGAAACGAGGTTTTCCCAGGTGTGACCGCCGCCGCGGTGGCGAGGCATCACGTGGTCTATCGTGAGTTCCCGTGCTTGCACCCCGCAGTACTGGCACGTATGACTATCGCGGCGAAAGACCTCCTGGCGAACCAATCGAGGCCCGGTGGGAGGCCGCTTGACTAAGTAATGCAGTTTGATCACTGAAGGGCGTGTGTAGCGGGCTTCGGCTGATATCAAGTCATCCGCGTACTGTTCGACTACTTCCGCCTTGCCGGTGAGCAAGAGCACAAACGCCCGCCGCACGTTGCAGATATTCAGCGGTCGATAGTCAAGATTCAATACCAGAACACGCTTGTTGATGCTGTTCATTGCGGGCCACACTTACCAGCAACCGGTCGTGTTCTTGACCATCGTAATGTTGGCGGTTAAGCTACGGAACATTCACCTCCGGCAATGCTCAAATCTGCCTCTTGCCTGTATTCTAGCTGGAACCAAACACGTTCACAATACCGTTGACCCTATAGAACCCTCTGAGTATACTGAGACTTAAGGGCAAGATACTGCGCAGACGCCACGTTTACTTGCAATTTCCTCACTTCACCGGCGCAATCTCCCACGCACAGCACGCTTGCCGCAATTCGCTGGTGCTTTATTAGATGCACAGTGTGTGCCGATCCGGATCACTAGAACAAGGGGGCTTTAATGTATTCCAGTCTGATTGGCAAAGTGGAGAAAGCTAACCGTTATACCGAAGAACGAGATCGTTTTAGCTTTTCAGCATTCACGGTGCGCGTGCGTGGTGACAACAACGAACACGAGGTCTCATTCAAGGACGGGGAATGGCACTGTGACTGCGACTTTTTCACGATCTACGGACTATGCAGCCACGGTATGGCCCTTGAGCGCATCCTCGGTGAAATGGTCTCCGCCAAGATGACGTTTTCCGATATGATCAAGGCTAAGACCGGGACCGCCCTGCCGTAGGAACTGCGTACATTTCTGACCTTCATACCCCGTCCTTCCGTCTCTCAGACCGGTATTTTACACTCCAGATTCCCTCACTTAGAGGTGAACGGTACGCTCAACTCATCCTGTAATCCGTATGTTCAAGATAGACCCTCAAGACATCGAAATTGTCCGCAGCGCCCGGCGCAGCAAGACCGTTACCGGTGAATTCAAGCATGGCAAGCTACGTGTCCACGTACCCGCTCGCCTCACCAGGGAACAAGAAGAGCACTACGTCGCGACAATCATCGAACGGGTTGAACGCCGCGAAACCCAGCAGATGCTCAACGACGGCGATCCGCTCCTCAAGCGCGCCGCTGAACTCAATGCGCAATACTTTGCGGGCAAGCTGGAGATTGTCTCAGTCACCTACGTAACCAACCAAAACTCCCGCTTCGGCAGTTGTAGCGTGCGTCGCAAGACCATCCGCCTTTCGCACCATCTCACTGAAGTCCCGGAGTGGGTGCGTGACTACGTGCTCATGCATGAGATGGCCCATCTCGTTGAGCCGGGGCACAATCGGCGCTTCTGGGACATTGTAAATCGCTACCCCCGCACGCAAGAAGCCCGGCGCTATCTAAGGAAATTCGCCTTCGCTGAGTAGCCTCAGCAGCATTGTGCAGTTCTGCCGCCCTGCGACCTCCGGGACTCTTTTCCGCCACTGCCGCAATCTTCCCTCTTCGGCAATCCTGTGGCATGCTGTATTCATGGCTACCGCAAAGACCAAGAAAGCACGACGGGCGGAGAAAGTCCGCGACCCCAACAACCTGGTGGTGGCGACGAACCGCCGCGCCTTTCACGACTACCACATCGACGCCACATTCGAGGCCGGCCTTAACCTTCTGGGTACTGAAGTGAAGTCTATTCGCGCTGGCCGTGTCAATTTGGCTGAAGGCTTTGTGCGCATAATCAATCGCGAGGCGTGGCTTTGGAATGTGCACATTTCACCGTACCAGCGGGGCGGCTATGTCAATCACGAACCGACCCGGGCCCGCAAGCTCCTGCTCCACAAAGACCAAATCGGCACCTTGTTTCGGCATACCCAAATGAAGGGACAAACGGTCATCCCGATCCGGCTCTACCTGCGCAACGGTCGGGTCAAGGTAGAGATTGCGGTGGCGCGCGGCAAGAAACTCTACGACAAGCGGCAGGCCTTGGCCGCTAAGGACGCCCAGCGCGAATTGGACCGCGTGGCGAAGGAATATTCCCCCGGTCGCGTGTAGCGCTCAGCCTTGCAAGTGGGTCCACTTGCGGAAACCTCCGCGCATGCGCGCAATTCACCCGCCATTGCTGGCCGTACCCCGCGCTTAACGTCTTGTCGCGTGTACGTCCTTCGGTCAGGATCTCCCATTTTCAAGAGTCCAGCTTTCGCGTCCGCGCTGGTATACTGTACGCACTCACTGTATCTCTCGGCTAGTCATTGACACAGGTGCTTCCTATAGCTTTGTAAGCACGCTTGTAGCACTCGTGTCGGCCAAAGACTCACGCAGGTGGCCGGTCGCAAGGATTGAGCCGATGCTGAGTGGCACAGTGATCGAATTTGCCCTGTTGACCAACAAACAGCGTATGTAAGCGAGAATTGGAGAACTGTCGTGGATGAAATTCGTATCGGCCTAACCGGACTCGGCGCGCGCGGCCGCCACTGGTTGAAGATGTTGGACAACTTCAACGGCTATCGCGTGACGGCGATCTGCGACCCGCTCACTGAGCTGCATGAAATGTCGCTTGAGCCGTTGAAAGAGCCGGAATCAATAGCGGTCTACGACAATTACGAAGATTTTCTGGCCGATGACAATGTGGATGCCGTAGCCCTGACGGTCCGCTGCAAGGAGCAGGGCGCGCTGGCGGCGCAGGCGCTGGAAGCCGGCAAGCACGTCAATTCCGAGGTACCCGCCGCGCATACGATGGAAGACTGCTGGCGCATTGTGCTGGCAGCCGAGCGCAGCGGCAAGATCTACCAGCTTGGCGAGCAGCGCCGCCACTCCGGCGAGTTCGCCGCCTGGCGCGAATTGGTGCGGGAGGGGAAGCTGGGCAAGATTACCTTCTGCGAAGGTCAATACATCGGCTACAAGGAACCGGCGCGGTACCATCGATTGCGCGGCTCGGCGCAGCTCGTGCCAATTGACGATGTCGCGAACAATCCCGATGCTGAGCCATCGTGGATCAATCACATGCCGCCCATTCACTACCTACCCCACGAACTTAGCCCCATCCTCATGGTGCTCGACGATCGCGTCACGGAAGTCACCGCCATGAGCACACGTTCGCCGAGTTACATCCATAGCGAAATCCAGCAACCGGACATACAACTGGCCATCATGAAGACCGCCAAAGACACGCTCATGCGCCTCGCGGTCTCCTACACGCAGCCCACGCCGCCTCGCGATAACCACTGGTGCCACATCATGGGAACCAAGGGATCAGTCGAATTAGCGCGCTCACTGAAGGATTCGCCTAAGCTGTGGTTGGCGGACGCCCAAATGCACGACCACGCTGAAGTGGATTGGAAACCGCAACGCACCGACGCGCCCGCGGAAGCGCGCGGCAGCGGCCATAGCGATACGGACTACTACATCCACGCTACGTTCCGCGATGCGGTGCTCCACAACGTGCCCCAGGAATTCGATGTCTACAAGGCGATGGACACGGCCGCTCCTGCCGTCCTTGCTTCGGAATCTATCGCGCAGGGCAGCACGCTCATGCAGGTGCCCGACTTCCGGCCGGGGCCCAACCGGCGCAAAGGCGAGATGCCAAGGTAGGGACTACTTCAACCTGACATGTGCCAAAGCAAGAGTTAGTTTTGCGCCAATTGGAGCGAAATGCCGTAGCGCGGGGGCTTGTCCCCCGCCCATTCGAGTTGCCGCGACTAATCAGCAAGACAAGCATCCCGCCAAATCAGGTCTGAGGATTCCTACCTTTGGGCTCAGGTTGCAAACCTGCGCTACCGTTTCACACAACAGAGTTCAAGGCTCTACTGGGGTCTCGCAGAGGATCGGAAGTTGCAGAGGCGTACTCCAAGACAGGCTGGCTCCAGGTGACGGAGAGGAAACACTAATGAGCATAGAATTGCCCGAATGGGTTACCTATCCTGAGGAAGACTGGGAGAGCATCACTCCCGCTGAAGCGGGCCTCGATCCCCACAGGTTCGAAGCGTGGCTGCGCACCTTGGGCTTTCACGGCGCCAACTTTGGCGGCGAGGACCACTCCGGCAACAAGTGGGGCGTGATGCTCACCCGGGGCGGCTACTGTGTGCACACCTGGGGCGATCCGCACTACCGCTTCCAAACGGCATCTATGGGCAAGGCCTTCATGTGGGTGCTGCTCGGCATTGCGGTGGCAGACGGCCTATTGGACGTCGATGCGCCAATTCATGAGACGTGGACAGGTGAAGGCGAACTCTCTCACCCCCACAAACACCTAAACGAAGGCAATCATAGGAATCTCACCTCGCGGCACATCATTGGCGAGAAATACGGCCGCACGCATCAGGGTGGCTTTCCCATGGAGATTGGCAGCGCGTATGCCAAGGGACGCGCGGGGCTCAGCCAAGAGGAGGCCGACAAGGTGTGTCCGGCCTGGGCGCATTGGACTGGTGATCCCTTCTACGACCTTTACTCCCACGCCGCACCCGGCACGCAGGAGCATTACAGCAGCGCCGGCTTCTGGCGCATGGGACAGGCGCTGACATACGTCTGGGGCCGCGACCTCAAAGACGTGCTGGACGAGCGGCTCTTCGGCAAGATCGGCATTGCGCCGGATAGCTGGGACTGGTACACCGGCGAAACGGTGCAATCACAGCAGTACTTCTACCCAACAATCCCGGACTCCTACACCTACCTCGATCCGCCGTATCGCGTCAACGGCCACGTGGTGCGGAGCGGTCCCGGCTGGGCGGTCATGTGCGCCGCCGACATCGCCCGCTTCGGCCACCTGCTCGCCACGCAGGGGATCTGGAAGGGCGAGCAACTCATTGATCCCCAATGGCTGCGCGGTCACGGCGGCGGCAACCGCAGCGGCGTCAGCGGCGAAAGCACCCACTACACCGCCCTGGCCCAGGTCACCACCGAGGGCGTCGACCACGTCCACGCCAGCGCAAGAGACAGCTTTGTTCCCGCAGAGGTGATCACAAGCCCGGTTCAGATATGAAACCGGTGTCGACCTGCCACTAGCCGATAGGAGCGGTGGACACTCTTGGGAAGCCTGTTTGCGCCGCTGGCAGACTGCGCCCACCGGGTCTGCTCACGCCCGGGGCGCCAACCCAGGATTTGCTCAAACCTGCATGGGCAAATCGCGTGTAGGTAGGGCCACCTCAATGTCATCACGCGCCAGCGCCTCCATAAAGAACAACGGGTCTTGCGTGTGAATGGGTACGAGGCGCTGCGGACGGACTTGGCGGATTATGTCGATTAACTCATTGCCGCTGGCGTGGCCGGAGGCGTGCAGCGGGCCGTCCAACGATTCGTCGAGACCGTGGATCTCTACGTCAAAGTGGTCCAGCCAGTTGCGCAGACGCTGATGGTCCATTTGCATCTCCTCGTCGAAGGCCTCGCTGCTGGAGTAAATGTACACAGCAGGAATGGGAGCCAGGCTGGCGAGCTCGTTGATGTCCCAAAACGAGAAGCAGAGGATGTAGTCGCCGGGATTGCGGCGAATGTCGGCTGCATGCACTAACCTCGCGTTGTGACGATCCAGCAGCTTCTTCTCCCAGCCGCTGACGCGGGCACGCGCCTTCTGGTAGAGCACAAAGCCAGGCACAGAACCGAAGTCCGGCACCTCGTCCGGCGCGGCGTAGTGCATGGCCTCCAGCAAGTACCCATCTTTGTTCAGCACGGCGAGTTGCCTTCCCGTCTCGCGCGCAATCTCGTGGAAGATAAGGAGACGTTCCACGTTGCGCGGGCCGAAGTCGGCGAAGACGAGCTTGCCCTGGGCTTCTCTTACGATTTCCGACGCGGTTGCCTGGACACCATCTTCGGTCGCCGGATTCGTGTCGGCGCCGCGCGTGCCTTCGCAGAGCAGGATAGTGGGCTTGAGCGCCGCCATTGCCGCCACAGCCTCTCGGGTCTGCGCACTGTGCCGCCCATGCCAGCGCAGATCGCCGGTATAGGCCACCCAACCAGAGGAAGTCTCCACGGCGAACGCCGCCGCGCCGTAGATAGAGTGATCAACGGGATACCAGCGCAGTCTATTCTTGCTGCCGCCGATGGTGTCGCCAGCCGCTTGCACGGCTACAGGGGCCATCTCCCGTGTGGACTGAGGAGACTCATTCCAAAACCGCTCCGCATCCAGGGAAAGCGGCCCCGTAACAAAGCGGACTGGGCGCTGCTCCAGCGGGGCTTTCGCGACGGTGCGCAGCACGCCGTCCCTGATCGCGCGCGGCACGGCATAGACTAGCTCGCGCTCCAAATCCGTAGGCGCGCTATCCTGAATAGCCTTCGAAATCAGCGCCGTCATTGCCGTGGTATAGAGCGGAATATCCGGGCGCAGAAAGGACACGGAACCGGTATGGTCCACATGGGCGTGGCTCAGCAGCACGCCGTCCACGTGATCCAGTGTCCGATAGTGCGGCTCTTTCTGCCAGCGATTCCAAAAGCC
This sequence comes from Chloroflexota bacterium, assembly GCA_026710945.1. Classification (NCBI taxonomy): domain Bacteria; kingdom Bacillati; phylum Chloroflexota; species Chloroflexota bacterium. Next base: position 67,739 of record JAPOQA010000067.1, on the reverse strand, counting down.
AGCAGCCGGTTCCAGGTCAGTGCGATAGATGCCGTGCAGCAGCGGCAGCATGCCCGTCTGAAAGAAGTCGTTCAGTCCATAACCCGGTCGCGGATTGAGAAACTCTTCGAAGTACCGACTCCGTACCTTGAAGGAGATGCCAAAGTCGAAGAAGAGACTCGTTGTCCCGTCAACGAGCAGGATTTTATTGCCGCCAATCTCGTTGCTGCCGCCATAGAAGTACAGTTTAGGCATGGGAAGAACCTATCAACAGTTCAATTTTGATTAACACTCCCAAATCTGCCCTTTCCATGACTTTCTGAAGCGCGCAATGCTTGGTGGGCACCGATAAGACTTCCCCTCACCCCCGTATCGAGTACGGGGCAGGCTCTAGCCCTCTCCCGTCGAGGGAGAGGGAACGCTCTCGTTTCCCCTTAGGTTTCGCAAAGGTCTCCCCAGGGAGAGGGGGTCTCTTTCGACGGCCCGCCTAGGCTGTGGATTGGCCTCCAAATGAAACGTAGGGGCGGTTCGCGAACCGCCCCTACACCATAATATTCCTATTGTCTACAAGCCCTATTGGTTGGCAATGCTTGTTAGCTTCGCCGCTCTAGCCAAAGTCATGTCTAGATGAACAACGGGGCTAGCACCAGCGTAATCGTTGAGAAGAGCTTGATAAGCACGTGGAGGGACGGTCCTGCCGTGTCCTTGAGCGGATCGCCCACCGTATCACCGACCACCGCCGCGTGATGGGCCACCGTATTCTTGCCGATCACACTACCGTCGGCATCTTTCAAGTGGCCCGCCTCGATGAACTTCTTCGCATTATCCCACGCGCCACCGCCGTTATTGAGGATGGTTGCCAGGATAATACCGGACATCGTACCCACCATTAGAAACGCCGCTTCCGCCTCCCAGCGGAGCACAACGCCGACAACAATCGGGGCCGCTACTGCGAGCAGGCCAGGCAGGATCATCTCGCGGAGGGCCGAGCGTGTCGTAATATCCACGCAGCGCGCGTAATCGGGCCGTACGGTGCCTTCCATGATGCCGGGTTCCTCAGCGAACTGCCGTCGGACCTCCTCGATGATATCACTGGCCGCACGCCCCACGGCGCGAATGGCCAGGGCGCTAAACAGGAAGACCACCATAGCACCAATAAATCCACCGATAAAGACCTCGACCTTTACCAAGTCCACCTGGATCGCCTCATGGGGCAGGCCCGTCATGTGCCGCACCTCATCGAGAAAAGCCTGGAAGAGCAGGAACGCCGCCAGACCGGCGGAACCGATCGCGTAGCCCTTGGTGAGGGCCTTGGTCGTGTTGCCTACCGAGTCGAGCTGGTCTGTGATAACACGGGCCTCTTCCGGCGCATCCGACATCTCGGTGATGCCGCCGGCGTTGTCCGTAATCGGACCGAAGGTATCCATGGAAAGCACGTAGGCCGCGCTCATGAGCATGCCCATGGTCGCTACCGCCGTCGCGTAGATGCCCTTCACCGCCGAGCTGACACCCTCCACCTCGGCCAGTGTGCCGAGCCAGAACGAGAGACCCAGCGCCAAGACAATTGCCAACACCGACGTGGCGGTTGTTTCGAGTCCAATCGCAAAGCCGCTGATGATATTCGTGGCCGGACCGGTCTTGGAGGCTTCCGCAATCTCCTTCACCGGACGCCAGCTACCGGACGTGTAGTACTGGGTAATGTACACAAAAGCCAGACTGGTCAGAATGCCAACGGTGCCTGCCCAGAAGAACATCAGGTCTTCCAGCAGATAGTAGACCGAAACGAACATGAAGATGATTGAAAGTACCGTGATGACATAGTAACCCTTGTTGAGGGCATTCATTGGGTTTGCCGGATTGGCGCCACGGGCCAGCATAACGCCGACAATGGACGCAACCAGTCCGAACGCGCGCACGATAAGCGGGAAGAGCACCCAGGCGAGGTTATTCGTCGCCACCGCCAGGCTCGCGCCCAAAATCATTGCACCGATATTCTCTGCAGCCGTCGACTCGAAGAGGTCGGCGCCGCGGCCGGCGCAGTCGCCGACATTGTCACCCACCAAGTCAGCAATAACCGCCGCATTACGGGGGTCATCTTCCGGAATGCCCTGCTCAACCTTGCCCACCAAGTCCGCGCCGACGTCGGCGGCCTTCGTATAAATACCACCGCCCAGTTGCGCGAACAGCGCCACAAAGCTGGCGCCAAAACCAAAGCCGACAATGCTGCTTACAACCGAAAGGGAATTTTCCGGCGTGAGGTTATTTCCGCCATAGATCAACAACATCGCGCCGACACCGATGAGACTCAGCGCCACCACGAGAAAACCGGATACAGCGCCGCCGCGCAGCGAGACCTTCAGTGCCTCTTCCAAGCTCGAACGCGCCGCGTTGGCCGCGCGTCCGTTGGACTGCACCGCAATGTACATACCGACAAAGCCGGAGATACCCGAACAGATCGCCCCTACCAAGAAGGCCACCGAAGTCTTGATGCCAAGTTCGACATCAGATGCAAAGTAGCCGATGATAGCGCCAATCACGATCGCCGCCACAATCGCCAGTACTGCGATCGTGCGGTATTGCCGATTGAGGAAGGCGGTTGCACCTTCGAAAATCGTCTCCGCGATTTCCCGCATCTGCTCGGTACCGCGATCACGCCGCAACACATCGTACGCAAGCCAAATTGCGAATATCACAGAAATCAGACAGGCTATGGGGACTGCCCAGACAAGTTCCACGTTACTGTGTACCTCCCGTCGTTGGCACGACACTCTGCTTCAACACCTCGCTCAAGGCGCTGAAGAATATTTCCATTTCTTCTTCCGTTCCAATCGTAATGCGCAGGTAACGCTCCAAACCGTGCTGACGGAAGTAACGCACCAACACCTTCTGCGCCCTTAAGGCTTCATAAACGTCAACCGCCGCATGCTGCGCCGGCTCAACAAAGAGAAAGTTTGCGTCAGAGGGATAGACTTTGCAGGGGAATTCCTGCGCCAACCTGCGAGCTACGCGTTTGCGGCGGGCGCCGATCTCCGCACAAACTGTCCGCATCCACGCGTAGTCATCCAGCGTTGCTACCGCAATCGCCTGGCTCGGTCGGCTGACACTGTAAGAGTCTCTGAGCTTCCACATGGGCTCTAACAGTTCCGGCCGTCCGAAGGCATACCCGACGCGAACTCCCGCGAGCCCGAAGGACTTGGACATGCTTCGCGACACGATTATGTTGTCATACTGTTGTACCAGGGGCAAGGCAGAGGCCGACGCGAAGTCAACGTATGCCTCATCCACGACCACCAAGCCCGTACACTTTTGTGCCAGTCGCTCGATCTGATCGGGAGGCGTAAACGTGCCCGTCGGCGAGTTAGGATTCGAGATAGCCGTGAGCGTTGCCTGCAAACCCGCCAGTTCGTCAATCGGCACCGCAAAGTCGGGTCCCGGTTCTACGGTCTGGATGACGGCATCTTGCATGTGCGCCCAAACTTCATAATACGGATACGTAGGAAACGTGTACGCAACGGTCTGCCCCCGGTCTACGTAAGCGCGAAAAATGAGATTGAGGATCTGGTCCGAGCCGTTATCTACATAGATCCACTCGACGTCAAGCTCGTAAATCTCCGCCAGCTTGTGGCGCAAGTCGCGCGCCAAGGGATCAGGATAGCGTGAAAGAGCCTGATTGGCTTGGCCTTCAAGCGCCGCCAGTGCCTTGGGCGAGGTGTGTGGGTTCTCATTCGTATTGAGCTTCGTCCACCCGGTTCCCTGGGGCTGCTCCCCGGGAATATAGGGCGACATCTCCTGGACGGCTTTCCGTGGGGCCGGAATCACTGGCAGAATCCCTTCCTGATCGCGTACCTTACCACCATGTATTCCGCGAGAATCAACTCTCTGACAACCGAGGCCGCTTCCAGTTGAGGAGCACCCAAGAATCGGCCATTAGATATAACGCCGCTATGGTGGCAACTGGGGCATTATAGCGAACATTGTGAATGCTGTCACGTGGAGAGCGCCTAAGACAGAATGCTACTACTGCTAAAAGGCATAGACCCATTGTTTGGGCACAAGCCGGCCGGATTCTGCACCGCTTTGACCTTGTGCAGGCAGCGTGCTGTTGCCGCATACATATTAGAAAGGCCCCTCACAACAGCGTGTTAGGCTCGTGAAAACGCCAGTCGCACCTTAAGCTGCAGAGGCGGAGAATCCCATGTGGATTCTCCGCCTCCATCATATGCACGTACGAACAGACTACTGGATGCAGCCGCCTTCGGCCAGCCAGTTTTCCAACTGTCCCTGGGTGCGATCCAAAGCTTCAGGCACAGTGAGGCTGCCCTCTACCAACTCTGCCCACGTCTCCGACCAAGCAGCATTGAAATCAGCCTGCTTGAGGATTGTGGGGGTGATGCGGCTATTTGCAGCCTGCATCAGGTAGACGTTGACATCTTCATAGTCGGTGGTTGTGGCCGGCGTAATGTTCTTGTTGGCCACATAGCGCCCACCGCCCATGGCTCCGACCTCGTCAACAACGTCGGCGCTGACTGTGTGCTTCAGGAACTCCCAGCCGCCATCGGGGTTCACGCCGGAACCGCCAAGATACATGGCGTTATTCGCCAATGCGACGGGACGTCCGGCGGGGCCGCTCGGCATCGGCGCCATGCCGATCTCAAAGAGCTGCTCCGGTGTGATGTTGGCTTCAAACGTGCGGACGTTAAAGGAGCCGGTGTTGAACATGGCCTGGGTGCCCTTAATGTAGGAGCCGCCCATCACCTTGTGTTTCAGCGCCACGTCCACGTGGAACTGTACCGCGTCTCGGAAGGAGTCGGACGTAAAGGTGGGCATTGTGCAGCCCTCATCCCAGAAATCGGCGCCATACGCCCAGGCGTACATGCAGAGGTAGGAAGTGAAACCAGCATAAAGCTGCACGCCGCCTTGCACGATCTCGTCGCCTTCAACTTTAGTCAGCAGCTTCGCAGACTCCAGGAGCGCTTCCCAGGTCCACGCGCCATCCGCTTCCATCTCGGTCGGGTTCTGAAGGCCGGCTTCGGTGAAGAGATTCTTGTTGAACCAAATCTCTTTGCCGTTGCTGAACCATGCCAAGCCGTAGGTCTGACCCTGATACCGCTCTTTGGTGGCATCGTAGAAGTCATCTGGTGAAACGTCCCCATCCGCAGCCAGGTAGGGGTCGATGTTTGTGATGATCTCAGACTCGATAAACGGGCCCAACCACGCAAAATAGCCGTAAACGGCGTCAAATGCGATACCGCCCGCTTGCGCCGCACCAGCCTTGGCGGGAAGTTCGCCAAAACTTGTACCTGTTACGGTAAGTTCCAGATCCGGATGCTTGGCCTTGTACTTATCAAAAATGCTGCCCCAGGAGTTTTGCCAGATTTCATTCTGGGCCAGGTCAACGTGCAAGTAATTGACAACCTTGGCCTCCATGGCCTCGGCTTCTTTGGCAGCCTCTTTCGGCTCCTCTTTCATCTCTTCTTCGGCCGGAGCCTCTTCCACCATCTGCGCCTGTCCGCAGGCTGCCAAGAGCAGTCCCGCGCCAGCCAGCGCACTTCCGCCGAGAAATGTCCGGCGGGATAAACCTTTTCGCATGCTCGACCTCCTATAGTCGCATTCGCTTCCTCTGTTGGCATTTCAACCCTGAATACAGAGGATCAGTCCCTATCTCATTAGGGCGCTCCACAATACAAATACACGAATGGGAATCCCCCCCATCCTTGCTGTGCAAGGATAATCTAAGTTAACACCGTCGTCAAGTGCCTAAAGAGCGATTTTCGCATCCAATGTGCGTACGCAATTGAGGAGTGAATTCCCAGCAAAGAAGCGCTTTCGACCAGGCACGAAAACCGCTCTACCGCTTGCGGGGTTTGTCCAAGTCCCACTCTGCCCGCTGGAATTCCGCTCGCCGCAACCTTACCCGCCAGAGCCTCCCCCAGAAGAGCCCAAGCGGCAGGAGAAGCGCGACTATCGCGGCAGGCGCCATCCAATGGGTGCCGATGACGAAGATGAGCGATTCCTCGGCACTAAAGAAGAAGAGAATTGCGCCGCCAATGAAAAGCTTGATGAGAATCAGCGACCAGATAAGGATCCAGCCCGGCACCGGGCTTTCATCAATGGATGGCTCAATGAGTTCCCGCGGACGTTCCGTAAGAAGTCGCCACACGTACTTGCCTGCACCACGCTGTCCAGCCAATTGCCGTTTCATAGTTTCTGATTATACCGCATTAGATCGCGACAATCGGTGCGTAATGCCTCCCTCGGGGACTATTGATGCAAATGGCTCTAATTCAGGGGGCAGATCGCTAAAAGACCTTGAAGCGTGCCAGCGCCCATTTCGCCTCAGGGTCTGCTGGTCTATAATTAACGGTAGCAGGGTTTGTTGCGGGAGTAGCTCAGTTGGTAGAGCGCTAGCCTTCCAAGCTGGATGTCGCGGGTTCGAGTCCCGTCTCCCGCTCCCTCCGTCACTCGCAATTTTTTTCTCTGGCTTGAACTTGCTTTCTTCTGTTGTCTCGTTGCGTTCCGACGGCTCGCGAGAATGTAGCTTGCATAGGGGAATTCTCCGGCTCGTTGCCACGGACCGGCCCCCGGCCCGAGAGCCCAAGGGAATTTCAGCCCCGACGCATCGGTGAGGGGTTGGCTGCGGACGGGCACCAGTCAAATGGGGATCGTCACCCCTGCGAATAAGCAAAGTACCGCATTCCAATGAACAAAGGAGGGTCAATGTAAAGCAAAGCGCGCAGGATTGACATTGCCAATTGCCCCGTTGACGGCTTGTTTTCCGCTCAGCACAACGGGATACCGTACGAATGCACACACCAAACTTTCAATCAAGAGGAGATTGCCTTTTATGCCCAATCCGATCGTGCATTTTGAAATTGTCGGTTCCGATAGCGCCAAGACCCAACAGTTCTACACCGAGCTCTTTGACTGGACCATAGACTCCGATAATCCGATGGGCTATGGGGTGGTGAATACGGGGAGTGACCGCGGCATTGGCGGCGGCATCTTCGGCGTGGAAGAGGAGGGTGATCGCACCGGCGTGAAGATCTACATCGAGGTAGACGATCTGCAGACCTACCTTGACAAGGCGGAGCAATTGGGTGGGAAGACCATCCTGCCGCCAACCGTAATCCCCGATATGGTGACCTTCGCGTTGTTTGCCGATCCGGACGGCACCTTGATTGGTCTCGTCAAAGGCGAGTAGGTCTCTGGTTTCGTCTCGGGAAGAATAGGAGCGGTGCGGCGGATTTCTCCGCCGCACCGCTCTCCTTAATCTTGACCGCGCGAATCGGCAATTTGGCGCGTGCCGCGGCAAGCGCATTCTGCGATTCAACTACTCCCAGCGGAAGAAGCGCCATGAGAGCAGCGCCGAGGCAACCATGAAGAGCAACAAGACACCCATGCCTTGCAGCATGGTCGCGTACGGCGTGGCATCCACCATGACTTGCCGCAGAATGTCAGCGAGGTAGGTGAGGGGGAGCACAACGGCGACCGGACGCAAGAATTCCGGCATGAAGTCCAGCGGGAAGAGCGCGCCGGAAAGGAACATCATGGGAAAGTTCACCATTTGTACGATGGCAATCAGCGCTTCCGCACTGGGCGCCAACGCACCCAAGAGAAAGCCGAGCGCAATGAACGCCAGCGTGCCGAAAACGACGATGCCGATGATGGCGGGCCACGATCCCACAACCTGAATGCGGAAGAGCGCCAGCGCGACACCCAGCAGAATACCCGTCTGCACTAACGCAATGGCGAGCCGGACGACAATGTTGCTCAGCAAGACCATCCAACGCGAAACCGGGGTGGCCTGGAGCCGCCGCAGCAGTCGCTGTTGCCGCTGCTCCACCAAGGTGGTGGCGCCAAAGAGCCCTAGCTGGGCCACCGAGAGAGCCAGAATTCCGGGCGCGATATAGTCGATGGGCCGGAAGTTCTCCGCCTGCACCGAATGCGTTTCCACGGTAACCAGACTCGGTTGCTGGGTAAACTCCCGTTGTACGCCTTCGATTACCTGCTGCACGATAGTCAACGCGGTACCGGCGGACTGCTGCTGGCTGATGTCCATATGGACGCCGATTGTAGCGACTTCGCGCCGCTGCCAGGCAGCCGAGAGATCTTCGGGAAGTATCACGACCGCGCGCCGATCGCCTCTGCCGAGCGCAGCCAGCTCAGCTTCTTCCGATCCAATCGTCAAATCGAAGAGCTCAATTTCTTCGAGCACCTGCGCAATTGTCTGCCCGGCCGGCCCCTGATCTCGCACCACCAGGCCCACCGGCATCGAGGCGCTCTCCGACTCACCGAAAGCGGAGCCGATAATGACCATCAGCACGATGGGGAAAACCAGGGTCCAAAAAAGCGCTACCTTGTCACGGCCGAACTGCAGACCGGTGTAGTACGTGAGCGTCCAAAGGGCCCTCATTCGCGAATTTCCCTTCCGGTGAGATGGAGGAAAACGTCCTCCAAGGTGCCGCGCTGAATGCGCAAGCTATCCAGACTCAATGCGGACTCGCCGGATACCTGCAAGAGAGACGCCATTGTCTCACGGATGTTCGTCGTATAGATGGCGGCGGAGCCATGCTTCATGTCGACGTGCGTTACGCCTGACAGTCCTGCCAGGCTGCTTGCGTCCACGCCATCCATGAGCGCGACTTCAATTGCCCGTTCCGGCACAAATTCGTCCACCAGATCGCGGGGCGTGCCGAGAGCGAGAATCTTGCCGTGGTCGATGACGGCAACACGCTGGCACAAGACTTCGGCCTCTTCCATATAGTGTGTTGTCAGCAACACGGTCTTGCCCTGATCTCGCATCTGCTCCACGATATCCCAGAGGGCGCGGCGGGCCTGGGGGTCGAGACCGGTTGTGGGCTCATCCAGGAAGACTAAGGCCGGATCGTTGATGAGCGTCAGCGCCAGTGAGAGCCGTTGTTTCTGACCGCCGGAGAGATGCCGGTACTTGGCTTTGCGCCGCTCCTGCAACCCCACCAATTCGAGGAGTTCGGCAACCGGCTTGCTATCGCTGTAGAAGCTGGCAAACAGACGGAGAATCTCTTCCACGCTCAGCAGCGGGAAGAGCTCCGTCTGCTGCAATTGGACGCCGATCTGCGCCTTGACCGCATCGCCCTCTTGCGCCGGGTCGTATCCCGTCACCTGCACGCGGCCGCCGTCGCGCTCGCGCAGTCCGATGAGGATTTCCACCGTCGTGGTCTTGCCGGCGCCGTTGGGTCCCAGCAAGCCAAAGACCTCACCCGCTTCCACGGCGAAGCTCAACCCATCCACCGCCCTCAGGTCACCATACGACTTTTGCAGGTTTTCTACGACAATCGCAGCCAACAGGTGTCCCTTGCATTCTTTTGCCAATACACTCCAGGAATCATACCATGCAAGGTTAACATTTACAAATCTCACTCAAGAGACATTCAGAACTCCAATTGTTCGCATTGAACATGCTATCATCACAGGTTCACGTTTCACATAATCACGCACGTCTTGTACAAGACGCGAGCATGCGCCGTGCCGGGACCCAAGTACGCAGAACCGGCATGCGGCGTCAATAATGGGAATAACACCAAAGCCCTCGCTAATCGGAGCGCGAGGCCCCGCGCCATCCGCTCGGCCTTCAGCGGACACGACCCCAGTCCGAGAATTACATTCCATGCTTGATGGATATATAATCGCCATGGGACGACACACATCAGCATTCAACTCGTGGGAGGAACACCCGTGGTCATAGACGCCCATCATCATCTCGGTCAGGAAAAAGACTACGCCGACAAACTCATCGACACGATGGCCAAGCTCGGCGTAGACAAGACGGTACTGCTGGCGACCAGCACCAGCGGACCGGGCAGCAGCAACGAGGGAATTGAGCAGGCTATCAAGAAACACCCGGACGAACTCGTTGGATTCGGCTGGGTGGACCCGGCCCTGGACTCCAACGCCGTGGATACGGTGCAGCAGTTCTACGACAGCGGCTTCAGAGGCCTAAAGTTTATCAAGACGCGCAAAGCCTACGACGACCGCTCCTACATTCCCACCTATCAGAAAGCCGCCGACCTGGAAATGCCCATACTCTTTCATCAAGGCATCGTCGCCCGGCACGCCAATGACATAGAGAACGACGTTCACTCCGGTCGCATGATGCCGGTGCATCTGGACTACATCGCCCGCCAGGTTCCTGAACTCGTCATGATCGGCGCCCATCTTGGAAACCCCTGGTGGTATGAGGGCGGCATGGTGCTGCGTTGGAATCCCAACCTCTACATGGACATCACCGGCTCGACGCTGAAAATGCTGGACCCGGAAGACGTGGGCAAGATCCTATGGTGGCGCCGCGACAGCCAGTATCGCGATCCCTGGGGACGCGACGCCTGGGAAAAGATCATCTTTGGCACCGACGTGCCGTATTTCCTCATGGAAGACGTGATGAATGACTACCGCAACTGCATGGACGTGCTCGGCGTACCGCCCGACATCCAGCAGGGCGTATGGGGTAACACCATGGAAAAGATCTTGAGCTACGAACTCTCCGAAAAGCACCGGCCCTTTGACGATCAGGGCGGCCACTACCCGCACGCCATTCCCCAAGAGGCGCCTTCCGCAGAATGAAAGAATAAGGAAAAGCAGTACAGCTCATAGATGGAGCTAACGTAGTGCGCCAAGAGGCGGGGGACAAACCCCAATGGTGTCGCATTAACGTAGCGCGGGGGCTTGTCCCCCGCCAAGGCAATTGGACCTGCGACCAAGTCAGCAGCAGACGCAGGTTCGCACGTTCCGTGCGCGTAACCTGCGCTACCGGAGTTGCGGGACACTGAAGAGCGCCATGCTCCTTGCCAGGAAAGTTAACGCGACACCATTGGGGACAAGCCACCGCGCTACGACTTGCTCGTACACCGACAACGCAACATCAACCGAGTCCAGATGCTTGGCTACACCCGTCCGCGCGTCCGGGTGTGCAAACCGCGCCTGTTCTCTGCGTTTTCCATCGTGCTGTAGAATAGAACAACAACCGCTCCACCTCCGATTTCTTTTAAAGAGCAAAGAGAGACACTGATGAAACGTCTCGCTGTGCTCCTCGCCTTTGCCCTGTTCCTGCTTCTGCCGACCTCCGTCGCGGCGGCAGAGTGCCGGTTTGTGCTCGGCTTTGCGACACTCCGCGACCTCATCGGCCACAACATCGTCGGCGCATGTCTGGAGAACGAGCGCTACAACGCCATTGGCGATAGCAATCAGCAAACTACGGGCGGCCTGCTGGTCTGGCGCAAGGCCGACAACCGGACCGCCTTCACCAACGGCTACCGCACCTGGATCAACGGACCGAACGGACTCGAGCGGCGTCTCAATACCGAGCGCTTCCCGTGGGAACCTGACTACGCTCCGGACGGCACGCCCACTCCGACACCTACGCCATTGCCCACGCCCAGTCCAGAATCGACCATCGTGGCGGAACAGGACGTGCTCGTCAGTTTTCGGTTGGAGAACGGTAAGCAGGTGACCGTATACCGCGAGGACGAGGATACGCTGGTCTACACCTTTGGTGTCCCAGGCAAAGAACCGGAGTTGGCGTACCGAGGGCCGATCCTCGCGGAGGTCAGGGCAGCAGCTACACTCTGGGGCGAGGGTGTAGGCAGCCTCGCGGAACTTGCCCGCGCGCTCGCAAGCAAGGATAGCGCCTGGACAACGTGGCGTGGCGAGCGCAGCATCGCCGCTCAGAATATAGCGCAAGCGGCCAATGCACGCGAGAGCCGCGGGTTCATTTGGGCTAGTGCCATCACAGGACTCGTTTCCCAATCCGTCTACATCTTCCGTACCGGTGGCTGGGAGTACACCGTTGCGTCTACCTGGGGCCGGCCCATCAACGTTCCCAAGGACGAGTTAGCGTGTTACACCTCGTATAGTGTCACGGTTCTGTCACCGCAAGGGAAGAGGCATTCCCTGCGGTGGCTGCCAGAGCAGCGTTGCGGCTTCTTAGGGTCGGCCCTTCAACGTTCTCAAGGACGAGTATAAGGATTACAACTCGTATCGCCTCACGGTTCTGTCGCCGCAAGGGAAGAAGCATTACCTGCATTGAAGGCGAGAAAGCCTAAGCCGCTGGGCATGACAAGCGCGCTGGACGGCGTGCCGTGAACCGCGTCGAGCCGTGGCTGGGGTCGATCTTCTCCGTGCCATCCACCTGACAGGGGTATGTATTCTATAATCGACTTCACATGTCATTCCGAACGGAGCGCAGCGGAGTGTCGCTCAGAGCGCGGAATCTAAAGCACATCCCCGCAAAGCCAGCATCTTTAGATTCCGCGTCTTTGACGAAGTCAGCGAACCCTGTTCGACGCTGCGCTCGGAATGACATTTACATACCCCTGTCAGCCGTACCGTCCACTGAGCGGACAAGATTTCGCAGTGCAGGGAGCCAAGAGGGCATTAGGCGTACCCAGTATGATCGCCGCAAGGCAACGTCACACGGCACTGGCAGATTAATACATCAATGCAACGTAGGAGTTTGAGCATGGAACGACGCAGATTGGGCCAAACCGATATGGACGTAAGTTGGCTGGGCTTTGGCGCGGCTCGTATCGCCACAGACACCGGCTCACCCGCAGAGGCCGAAGAACTGCTGAACACGCTTCTGGACAACGGCGTCAACTACATCGACACCGCGGAGTGCTACGGTGCAAGCGAAGAGACCCTCGGCAAATTCATCAGCCACCGCCGCGACGAGTACTGGCTCACCACCAAGTGCGGGCACGTCGCCGGTGACATCACCGCGCCGGAGTGGACGGCTGAAGCGGTGACACAGGGCATTGACCAATCCCTGCGCCGCATGCAGACCGATTACCTTGACCTCGTCCACATCCACACCTGCGAGAGCGACGTGCTGCGCCAGGGGGACGTGCTGCGCGCCCTGCAGGACGCCCAAGCAGCCGGCAAGACCCGCTACATCGGCTTTAGCGGCGACAACGAGGTGGCGGTGGAAGCCATCGGCATGGGCGTCTTTGCCACGCTGCTCACGTCGTTCAATGTGGTCGACCAGAGTGGGTTGGATGAGGTTCTGCCCGCTGCTGAAGCCGCCGGCATGGGCATCATTGCCAAGCGCCCTATCGCCAACGCCGCGTTCAACCGGCCTGCCTCACCGTACAGCTACGCCGACGATTACTGGCAGCGCGCGCAGCGCTTCACGCTGCCGGACGGCGCGCCGGCAGACGGTGTGGCGCTGGCGCTACGCTTCTGCCACTCATTCGACTACATCGATACGGCCATCGTCGGCATCGACAGTCTTGACCAATTGCGCAGCAATATCAAGCAGGTCGCGGCCGGGCCGCTGCCCTCGTCCGTACTAACGTCATTGAGAGAGCAATTTAGAGAACACGGTCAAGACTGGTCGCAGCTAATGTAAATGAATTTCTGCGCCTTCGCGGAATTCAATAAACAGTAGTTCGTCATCCAAGGTCCATGCGTAGTTAGTTGGCTACCGATCGTGCTGAGGGGGCCTTGCGAAACCCGTGTCGAAGCACGCACGGTGTTGCGAACCGCAATTCCTGCTCCCTCGAGCGGGCTCTTCGACAAGCTCAGAGCCTGCCCCGTACTTGGTTCAGGAGCGAGCGGATGACAGTGCCCTATCACCCATTTGAGTTATTCTCTCGCGCACCGGCGCCCTGCCTTCTCGATTGAGCACGGCTCGGCAAGCCAAAATACCATAAGAAGATTACAGCGCTAACGCCGGTCAGAGCCGCGCTCGCCAAAAAGAAGCTCTGATAGCCGTAGATGCCTACCAGGTAGCCGCCGGCGAACCCCATGGTGCCCCAGCCGATTCCCGCCACCATGTTGGCGACACCGGCGGCAGTCTCCCGCCAGCGCGCGGGCACGACTTCCATCGTGTGGCGCAAGCTGCACGGGCGCTGAATGTACGTAAAGCTGACCAGCCCCGCGTAGCCTACCGCCGCGCCGGCCCAATGCGGGGTGAGCGCAAATGCCACGGTGCTCAGCGCCATGCCCAGGCTAGCCCACACGATTACTGGCTCAAGACCCCACCGCCGCGCAAGAAAGGGTGACATGAGAGCAGCAAAGCCGCCTACAAGCTGCCCGACCGCGGCCAACATCCCGATCTGCGCCGTGGGCATCGCCAAGATCTCATCTAGATAGACGTTGAAAAACGTGCGCTGGGCTCCCTCAGATGCGATACGCAGCATGATGACCAAGCCCATCATCGTGATGATGAGAATCGGCAGACCCGACGCGGACCTGCTCGTGCGCACTGGCGGCTCTGGGTCTTGAGTGAGTGACGCAGTCGCGGTGGTATTTAAGAGCGCTACGACGCCGACGAGCAAGGCGACCGCCGCCACCAGCAACGCCAACGCGAATGAGGCCGTGTCGGTGATGGGCAGCAGTCTCGCCAACGTCCCCGGCAGAAAGCCACCGACCAGAGCACCGACAAAAGCTGCTATAGGGCTCATGCCGACCCGCAGAGAATAAAGGTACATGCGCTCGCGGGGAGTCGTGGACTGCAGCATGAACGGATTGCTGTTCACGAAATAGGCGTCGAGCCCCATGGAGGTGACAGTATACGTGACGGCAATCCACGCCACCTGCAGAGTACCTTCCAGGAATTGCGCGGCGGGGAGCAAGCCCGTGCCCAAGGCGGCGAGCACGAAACCCACCTGCAGCATGCGCCGCGTGCCAAAGCGCGCCCCTAAAGCGCCCGCCGGTATGCTGAACACGGCGTACGCTACAAAGCCCATGCCGTTTATCAACCCAACGACCGTAGGCCCATACCCGAGGCGGAGCAGGTAGAGATTGAGGAGCACGGCATAGATGCCGAAGAAGGCGAACCCGAGGAGCAGCGCGCTGAGAATGAAGATCCGCACGTTGCGGTTGAAGAGCCGCAACGCCTGGAAATAGCCGGTCACCGCCATCGCGTCTTGGGTCGTCTGCACGTGGTTCCCGCCCTCTACAAACGAAATCGCGCCGCGTTCAAAACGGCGCGCTTTCCAGCCGTGTGCAGGGGGTATGGTACCACGCGAGTGCGGCGATACGCTTAGTCGCAGTGCTGCTCAGACGAGGCACAATTGGCAACGGCGCCCGCTCGGCCTTCTACTTGAGGTGAAGGTTGACGTGCTCGAACGCCACTTCCCCCGCCAGTACTGCGCTGCGCAGTGCTGTGGGCAGTAGAGTGTCGCACGGAGGAATTTTACTACCTTCCTTGGACTGTAGGGGGTCTCCAGGGTGCGAGCCTGTATCGCGCGCACTATCGCCGGAGAGCAGTCCCCAGACGGTGCGGCTGCCCCGATATCCTCCTTCGCACTTGTTGCAACCAGCCGCCCTGTAAAGCTGCGCCCCGGCAGAGGCACGCAGGAGTTCAACCTCGTCTGATGCCATGGCACGCGGCTCCCGGCAGTCCGGACATAACCTTGGCAAGACAATGAACTCGCTGGCGGCAAGAAAATAAGGAGAGCGTTCGCATTGCTCCAAGCCAAGCCCTGCAAGGTATTCAAGGGCAGCTCGAATTGAAGCTCTCTGCACCTGGACGAAGACTGTAATGCCAGCGGACAACGCGGCCTCAACAGATTCCATCTCAGTGGAGTCTTGGACGTCATCCAGCAAGATTACATCCGGGCATAGGCCCATGGCCATCTGCCATGGGCCGGCATCGTCAGTGTTTTCGGCCTCTCTGCTATTAATGTGCACGGTGTTTTCGGACTGGTAGTTGGAAAATCCATCAATGGATGCCACGAGCTTCCCCTGTAATTCCAAGTATTGTGCCAGGGCCAGACGATGCTCTTGCACTACGCGATAGTGGCTACCCGTAAGCACGAATAGGCCGGGCTTCCCCACCAGCAAGCGGCGCAAGGCCTTGCACTGCTCTGCTGTATAGCCAATATCCGCAAGGGTCTGCGCCGCACCGACATGGAAGAATTGGAGGTGGAGCCGTTCGCCGGCATGACTTGGCACGACGCTCAGTCGTATCTGCGCCGAATAATTCTCGTCCGCGTGCCTGAAGATAGCTACACTGGAGACGCCGGCGCCATCATTGGGGAGTGATGCAAGCGCCTTGAGTTCTGTCTTCAGGCGGTCACCAAGCTCGCATTCCACGCGCGCAACTTCGTGGATGCGACCCAAAGTGCGCACTAAGAGCTTGTCACCGCTTGCTGTCAGGTTCACATAGAAGTCGCTCGCTTGCGCCGCCATGCAATCGAGCAACAGCCTCTTCACCGCTTCCTTTGAGCCGGCTTCGTCGTCTGCAATGTCAATCTCGGGCAGATCGACAATGCCATGCTCGGCAAGGCGATCCGTGAAGATACGGACAAGGGTTTCCGCATTCTGGCGCCTACCCGCAAGCTCGCCGGCGGCCGCCGCAACGTCATCTTCCTGAAACGTCAGCACCGCATCACTCTTGTTCGCCTTAAGCACGCCATCTTTGATGAGGCGATAGACGCGAGAACGGCTCAGTGAGAGCCGCGCCATTACGTTCTCAACGCCCATAGTTGCTGCTGCCCGCCGACTCTTGGCAGCAGTTTGCTCTGTCGAGTGCTCTAGGGAGTGCTGTACCTCTTTAGCCATTGGTATTCCTCGCCCGTGAGGCTCACATCTTTAGCTGGTATCGTTACCGTCAGGCCGGCGTCGGCGAACTCTTGGCGCAGTTCGGTGATGAGTTCACCGTAAAGGTTTACGGACTTCGAAGCTGTCCAGCCAAGCAGTTGGGCCCGTTCTTCGTCTGCCGACACCTCGAGCATCTTGAAACGCGGTGCCGGATCGTCCAGGATTGCGGGGTGGTTCTGCAGCTTGTCCAATGCGATGTCTTTCACCCAATCCAGGTCCACCTCGTAGGAGGCGGCCAGGGGAATTTGCAGCACGCGCATGTCATAACTCGAGTGGTTGATTATCTTATTTCGCCAAAGCACACCGTTCGGCACAACGATGCGCGCATTATCCAGGGTAAGCAGCCCAGTGTAGCTGAGGTTCACGTGCGTTACGAAGCCGATTTGCTGCGGCGGACCAAACTCGATAAGGTCGCCCTTGCCGAAGGGCTTGGCTCCCAGCATCATCAGTCCGGCGAAGTAATTCGCAATGGACCGCCGAGCGCCCATGCCGATGATGATCCCGGTAATGCCGACCGACACCAGGAACGACTCAATGGGAAACCCAATCTGCTTCAGCGCTGCCGTAAGCATGATTGCCAGGAAGAAGTACCGGGCAAGCGTGCTCACATAGCCCCACGTGATCTCATCCCATCCCACTCGAGTAACCAGACCGTCCACGCTGCGCTTGACCCAGTAAGAGCCGAACCAGCCAACGAGGGCAATGACCAACGCCCCCACCAATGAAGGTAGGTAGTCTCGGAGGTAGAGAAGAAACTCATTGAGAATTGTCACAGCTCAATTTCCCAAATACTGTCCGCAGATGAGTTGCTGGCGGAAACGCCTGCGTGCATCCGACCACGATTCGGACTCTAGTATACCCGGTGCCCAAGCAGGGACCGTGATTCCAGATATGTAACCGGCGGGAAAGGTGTGCGAAAACGCCACAAGTCATTTGGTGGACTCACTCAAACAGCAAAGCGACCATTGGACACGCGACTTTCACGTGCCGAGGTTTACAGCGTGGCCATCACCTTCTTCACGTGGGCCGCCGCCTCGGTCACGCATTCAACACTGTTGCAGTGCTCAATGTGCATGGCGACGTCGAGGCCCCGGTCGAGCATCGCGCGAAAGATCTCCGCGTACGGCACCTCGCCCTCACCCACTGGACGCTCTTCCTTCGCGTCGGTGCGGTAGACGGCGTCCTTCACGTGGCCGTTGATGATGCGGTCGGCGTAACGCTCGATAACCAGCAGCGGATCGCTGCCGACAACGTAGTAGTTGGTGGGATCGTAGTTCAGCCAGAAGTTCGGGTGGTCGACCAGTTCCATGAGTCGCTCGACCCGCTCCAACGTGTGCACGAAACACGGCGGATCGGCCTCCAGCGCAAAGCGGATGCCGCGCTCCGCAGACCGCTCGCAGACCGCACGCGTGATGTCCGCGCACGCCTCCCACGTATCGGCCTGGGGCACGCCCGGCGCCTGCGACATGACGCGGGTGAAGAAGATGTCCACGTCCAACACCTCGCACGCGTCGAGCGCGAAGTCGAGCTGTTCCAGGACCTCTTCCCGGAGAGTCGGGTCACAAAGGCCCATTGCGCCACCCATGGATGTCACCTCTACACCCAATGCGGCGCACGCCTCCTTCAGTTCATTGCAGTCCGCCAACGACGCAAACTCCGTCCGCGCCACCTCGATAGCAGGCAAATCTAGTGCCGACGCAAGCTGTACCTTTTGCCGAAACGAAAACGCCTTCAACCCCGGTGTGCGATAGCCAAAGCGTATCATAGTGCCTCCAACTGCAAGAATACTCAATGTCAGACTGAACCAGGGCGCATGCGCAACGCGCCTTTGCACCAGCGCAAGTAGCCAATAATTAGAGCTTATCTCATTGATGCATCGCTCTGTTAGAACCGCCCTTCGACAGGCTCAGGACGAACGGAACGGCAAGAATCCGTTCGTGCTTCGACAAGGACTTCGCGCAACACTCAGCACGAATCGGCTATCGAACCGATTTATGAGATTGCTTTTAGTCGTCGTCTCTTGGCGCGACGGCTTGCGGGCCCCAGTTGCCGTAGACCTCGATGGTCTGGTTTTCCAGCTTGGGGCGGACGCTGCGCACCATGATGCCGGGGCGGCCCATGGCCTGGCCGCTCACCTGGAGGTTGCGCGGGTTGCGGTAGCCGAAGCGCACCACGCGCCGCCAGCGGGGCTGCTCGTTCAGCGCGGAGCCGTGGATGGTCCAGATGCTGAAGAGCACCACGTCGCCCGGGTCTGCCGGCACGGAGACGGCATCTTGCAGGCGGTACACGTTCTGATCGAGGTGCGGCGAGCCCTCGCGGCTGTGCTCCAACGGCCCCAGCTTGTGGCTGCCTTCCAGGAACTTCAAGCAGCCGCTGGTCTCGTCGGCGCCGTCCACGTGCACGATGGCATCGATGTAGCGCCCGTCCTGGTGGGGATAGAAGGGGTAGTCCTGGTGCATGGGGAAGGGCGTGCCGGTGTCCGGGCCTTTGGCGTGGAGCGTGCTGTGGTGGAACTCCAGGTCCGGCCCGATGATGTCGGCGATTGACTGCACCAACCGCTCCTGCACGAACGCCCGCGCCCAGGCCTCGCTGTAGCTCTGCAGCTCGTGGATGGTCACCAAGAGGCTCTTGGCGTCCGCGTCCTCTTCCATCAGTTGCTTGCGCCACGGGCCGCTCCAGCCTTTGCCGTGGGTGGCAAAGTACTGGATAATGTGGTCGAGCTCCTCGCTGAGCGCCCCGACTTCGTCCGGACTGAAGACCTGCTTCAGCCGCAGGTAGCCGTGTTCGTTAAAGAATTCCACATCGTCTACGGAAAGTTTTCCTGATTCTGCAACGGCAACACTCATCACTTCAGACTCCTCTCGGTTAGACTGAATTGAATACGAAAGTAGCGAATCGCGTCTGTCGAAACGTGCTAGTTGCTATGCTGCTGCGGCGCCAACATCTTGTCAAGGCGCGCAAGCATTCAATCACAAATTGCGTGGGCAATACACAACTCGAATTGTACCTGCAGGCCAACAATTGACAAATAAGCGCAGCCGCTTCAATATAGAGCGCGAGAAGCGCAAATCCACATCCAGCCTGCCTTCCGTGCAACCTGTGTCGCCTCTGCGCTGCTCCCTGATTGGGACCGGCTTTCCGGCGCATGTGGAGAGCGTTCAATTCAGTCTTCTATCGTCGTGCCAGCTTAGCTAAGAAGACATTCCTGCCACCAGGCGGAGCGCAAGTTCCCGCTAATCGGTCGCACGTCGTTTTCTGTGTTCTCGTGGAGCAATCGCAGCGCGACATAAACGGTTCCCGGAGTAAGGACGAAGAAGGATCTGCCATGCTTGCCGACCGCATGTTCCGTGCCGCCATGCTCGATCCGCTGGTGTTCGACGAGATCAAAGAAGACCGCAATGCATTGACCCAAGCAGTGCAGGTCGTTATCATCGTTGGTGTTATCGGCGTCATCAGCAGTCTCGTGCAGTTGCTCAATACCCCGGCGGAGTCTGGGGTAGAGGATAGTGTTTCCACCAACATAGCCACATCTGTTGCCACTGCAGTCCTTGGCTGGCTGCTGTGGGCGTTCCTTGCCTACCTGCTGGGAACCGGTGTCTTTGGCGGCACAGCCAGCTACCTGCAAATGCTCCGCGCGATTGGTTTTGCCCAATCGCCGTCGGTCATTTCCATACTCTCCGTGCCATTGGTCTTCATTCCGGCTGCCGGGGCAGTCCTGGGCGGTCTCTTGGGGCTTGCGGCGGCACTTTGGGTCCTCATAGTAGACGTCATCGCAACGCGACAGACCCTGGGGATTAGTACCGGCAAGGCCACGATCATTACGGTTTCCATTGCAGTCGCCATGATCGTAATATTCTCAGCCGTATCGTTTGCGCTCTTTCCTGAGAACTTCCAAATCGATAACGTGTGAAGGAACTTGCGTAGCGCTCAATTGACGACAATGGGCGGCGCGCGACCGGCGTAGGTTGCAGCCGGGAGATTCTCGCACGGCATTGTCCCATGACCGGGGAGGAAATCCGCTAGGATTCAATAATTCGCATACTAAGCTTGCAGGTTCTAATTCAATATGCTAGAATTTGGCAATAACTGGAGTTCTAATTTCCAGTTCTGGGTGGTGGAGCATCCACATTCGTCTGAGAAGCACAAAGAAAGGAAGAAGCCATGCTCGTTAACCGCATGATTCGAGCTGCCATGCTCGATCCTCGGCTGTATGAGGAGGTGGAGCACGACCGCAACGCTACCAGTCAAGCTGTGCAAGTGGTACTCATCGTCGCTCTTGCCAGCGGTATCGGTGGCGCGTTATGGAAACTCCTAACCTTGAATCCAATCGATGCCGTATCAGGCCTCGTGGGCGGCATTCTTGTCGCAGTACTCGGCTGGCTGACCTGGGCCCTCGTTACCTACATCATTGGCGCCAAATTGCTTGGCGGCACGGCCACATACGGGGAGATGCTGCGCACGCTCGGCTTTGCCCAGTCGCCAAACGTGCTCCTAGTCTTCATGGGCGTGCTGGGAGCTATCCCCTTGATCGGCGGCTTGCTGCGGCTCGCCCTGCTTATCTGGGTTCTCCTCGCCGGCCTCATCGCTATCCGTCAAGCCCTCGACGTGGGTACCGGCAAGGCTATCCTAACGGCAATCATCGGTTGGGTTGTGATGGCAATCCTAGTCACCATAGTAGCTTCTGTGTTTGGCATCGGCGTTCCAGCTCCAACAGCGTAGCAGTTTGGCGGCGTCCTTTTAGTCTCAGAGTCGTGACTGGCTAGATGCGGTAAAGCGTAGAGCCTGGCTGTTTCGGGCCAATTCCCTGAATAATTTACACTTGAGTCGGATACAGCAATAGAATCTGTGGGTAGTCGCTAGAGTCAATGAGTTCTCTTCCGTTCCATTTCCCTGAAGTCTATGAAGGGCTTGCGGAAGCCGAAGGCCTCCTGGTCCTCACTTCCAATGCCATAGTGCTCGAGTATCAGATCAAGGATATCTTTACCGGCGCTTTCAAATCAGATTTAAAGAAGGTCGTTCTGCCCTTCGAGCAGATTGATGACGTTGAGTTCCGGACAAACTTCCTGAGAACAGACATCGCTATCCAGATGAATAGTATGGAGCTCGTGGAAGATGTTCCCAACGCCAAACAGGGCAGAGTCCGGTTGAAGATTCCTCGTAAGTACCGCAGGGAAGCGGCTACCCTCGCTCACGAAGTTTCCATCACAGTTTCTGATCGCAAGATCGAAAAGCTCGAACGTGATTTAGGCGGCGAGTGACCGTGAGACTGTCCCGATAGCCCCGTCTGCACGGCTCGGTACATAGGCTGTGAGCGGGTTTCCAAAGCGATCACTTGCAGATACAGCTTATAGACCGATGATGTGGTAGCCCGCGTCCACGTGGATGGTCTCGCCGGTAACGCCGGACGATAGTGAGGAGGCCAGGTAGAGAGCGGTATCGCCGACTTCCGCTTGGGTGATGTTGCGGCGCAGAGGCGTACGCTCCGGCAAATCGAGCAGGAAGTTGCGCCCGCCGGGAATGCCTGCCAAAGAGAGGGTGCGCATGGCGCCGGCGGAGATGGCGTTCACCCGAATGTTATGGGGCCCGAGATTCTCGGCCAGGTAGCGCATGTTGGCATCTAGCGTGGCCTTGGCCGGGCCCATGAGCTTATAGCCCGCCACCACACGCTCGCCGCCCAGATACGTCAGCGCCATAATGCTGCCGCCACCGGCCTTCTGCATGAGCGGCAGCGCGGCTCGCGAAAGCGTAATCAATGAGTGTGCGCTGATTTCTATCGCCTGCAGAAAACCGTCGCGGGACGTATCCACAAACTCTTTCGCGAATTCGTCCCGGTTGGCGAACGCAAGACTGTGCACCAGAATATCCAGCGAGCCGAACTCTTGCTCGACGAGCGCAAAGAGCGCCTCAACCTCGTCAGGATGCGTCACGTCGCAGGGCGCTACCAACGGGTTATCAAGTGTAGCGGCGAGGTCCTGCACGCGCGTGGCCAAGCGTTCCACTTGGTAGTTTAAAGCAATGCGCGCCCCGGCGCCGGCCAGCGCCTGCACGATGGCCCAGGCCGCGCTCTCTTTGTTGGCTACTCCCATGACAAGTGCATGCTTGCCGCGCAAGTCAATCGTGTACATTCCATTACTCCCTAAAGTGAAGCTCTCATTGCCGTCTGCTCGATTCCAAGGCCGCTCAAATCTACACCTGCAAACACGAACCACTCGCTATGACTGACCTTGCCTCTTTCACCGTTAACTAATCATCAGCCGAACTTCATGATACCCCAATGCAGCCCTCGGTACGCGGGCTATGCTATGCCACCGACCGCTACCTGGCCTATGTGTTGACAGAGTGGCAGAGCCGCTTCGACAATGAAGTGAAGCGGTCGCAAGAAAGGATGAGAGCATGGATACGGAGAATTGGCTGCCTGCCGTCGAAGAGGTGCTTGACACTGCCACGCAGTGGTTGCGGAGCATTGGACCGGCGGAGTTGGATCAAGTTCCCGACTGGGGCATTTGGGTCATCCTCGCGATTGGCGTCCTGGTGGTCTTCTCGATCATCTCGCACATAGTAAGCGCCCTGCTGCGACCGATCGTGAGACTAGTGCAGATACTCGCCTTTCTCGCGATTGCCGCCGCCGCGGGAGTATATATCCTGCGGGAACTTGGCTACGTAAACATTGGGATTGGCTAACCAACTCTGGAGAGAGCAGTCTGCAACCACGTCACAAACCTTGTACTTAATGGATCCGGCGCAAGCGCCTGTACAGCCACTCTAGGGCGGCGGAGACTTGATGCTCCCGTACCGGTTCTCTAGGCTGCGCGCTGTCTGGCAAGTGTGCCACGAGAATCTATTGGCGCACAGGTCTTTTCCACTGGTGAACTGCAAGCAGAACACAATCGTCGTGAGCGATGGGAGAAAAGCATGACCACGGAAACGCAATGGGAAGCACACGTGCAAGCAGCCACGGCGCCCGCAGGCATGGTGGCGGCGAAACACCGCCTCGCCGCTCAAGCCGGTTTGGAAGTGCTGCAAGCCGGCGGGAACGCAGTAGACGCCGCAGTCGCGACGGCCTTCGCCGCCGGCGTGGTGGAGCCACCCATGAGCGGCGTCGGCGGAGGCGGCTATATGTCCATCTTCCTAAAGGAATCACAACAGCGTGTAGTCGTGGCTTTTCCCATGCAAGCGCCTCAGGCGGCATCCCCGGACATGTGGGAGTTGGTAGAGGGCTACGATAACGAGCTGTTTGGCTGGCGCTTGGTCAAGGACAATGCCAACATCTACGGCTACTCGTCGATTGCCATACCGGGTATGGTGGCCGGCATGGCGGCAGCGCTGGAGGAATTCGGCACAATCGGTCTGGATAGTGCCGTAGCACCGGCTATTCGCCTGGCTGAAGAGGGCTTTGCGCTATCGTGGTTCGAGACCATGTGGCAAGCGCAAGACCTTGCCCTGCTCAACCGGTTTCCCGCCACTGCCGACACCTTCCTTAGCAACGGCTATCCGCATCGGCTGCCGTTTCTTACAGAGCCGGGAGCAGCGGGCATGCTGCGTCAGCCGGAACTAGGCGTTACGCTGCGCGCCCTTGCAGAGGACGGCCCTTCGGTGCTCTACGGCGGACGGGTTGGGGAACAGATTGCCCGTCACGTTCAGGAAAACGGTGGGATCCTCTCCGCAGAAGACTTTGCCCAGTATGAGGCTACAGTCCATGCGCAGTCAGTCCTGGGCACATACCGCGATGCAAACGTCATCGGCATGCGGGGCGGCACGGGCGCGCCCACCGTAATGGAGATTCTCAACATCCTGGATAACTTCGACGTCCGAGCATTAGGCCACAACTCAGCCGACTACCTGCACGCTTTCATTGAAGCTTCCGGCCAGGCGTTTGCCGACCGTTTTGCCTACATGGCCGATCCGACGCGTGTGCCGGTGCCCCTGGACGGCCTCCTCTCCAAGGAATACGCCGCCGCCATGGCCCGGACGATTGATCTTCAAAAGGCGCAAGCGGAGCGCACGCATGGCGATCCGTGGCAGTATCAGTCCGGCAGCGGGGCTGCGGATTCAAGCCCGCTGCCCAGTTCGTCTGCAGAATCGACCACGCATCTCGCCGCTATGGACGGCGCGGGCAACGCCGTGGCACTCACGCAGACGCTGCTCTCCGCGTGGGGTTCGCGGGTGGTCGTGCCGGGCGCCGGCGTACTCATGAATAACGGCATGATGTGGTACAACCCGGAGCCGGGCACGAGCAACTCGACGGAAGGCGGTAAGAAGCCGCTCAACAACATGTGCCCGATCGTCCTCGAGCGTGACGGCCAGGCACTCGCAGCATTGGGCGCGTCCGGCGGGCGGCGCATTATCAACACGGTTGCTCAGCTTGCCATCAATTTAGTCGACTTCGATTTGGACATTCAAGCCGCGATCAACGCCCCGCGCATGGATTGCAGCACCTTGAATCCAATTGTGAGCATTCGCATTGACCCTGCCGTCTGCGCGGAACTCAGGCAAAGGGGCCACAACATCATCGTGGCGGAGGAAGCATTCCTGCCGCGTTACTTTGCGAGCCCAGTCGCGATTCAGCGGCAAGACGGGTCACTGATCGGCGCTGCCGACCCGTATTACCCAACCTCGGCAGCAATGGGATATTAGAGGGGGATAGAACCTCAATTGTCCTTACGCCTGAGCGCGGTCATAGAGAAACCGGTTGCGCAAGCGGGCAGAGAGCGCTAGTGGAGAACCGCGGTCTTGGCGCAGTCCGGCGGTGAGACGGCGAAATATAAGGATGAGAGAAAGCACCGCAAACGTTAGTACCGTGGCGGGTGAATCACCAAGCGCCACGGCCGCGAAGGGTAGGATTACAATCGAGATCATCATGAAGAGGGGTACGGTGCGACTGTCCTTGCTCTCTTTACCTAGGACTGCGGCCGTAGTCTGCTGCTTGCGGCGTCCCATGACTACATGTGCCGCAAGACCGGCGCCAGCCGGCATGACAGCCCAGAAGAAGGTCATTGGCGATAGAGCAATCACGACGCCGGCCACCACTGAGATGCCGCGCCCTCCTTGAAAGCGGAGAAAGACGGGCCAGCACTGCCCGGCCACTGCCGCAATTGCCGCCAGCCCAATCACGCTGTCATTGAGATCGAGCGCTCGCGCCACAAGCACTGGCGCCACGCCTTTGCCAATATCCAGAACCGCGCCGAGAATACCCGTGAACGGCCCCACTGTGCGCCACAAATTGGTGCCACCAACATTACGGCTGCCTTCATCCCGCAAGTCTACACCGGCAATGCGCCCCAACAGGTAGACAAACGGAACTGCACCCAATAAGTAGGCAGCAAGCATGAGACCGATAACTTGAAATGCCATAGTCTACTTCTCTAACCCCCACACTCCGTCGCCGGCTTCACGCGCGGTCTATGCCAGAGATTACCACGCTAGCGATATCTTGCCCACACAGGCCGCTTTCCTGCAACATAGCGGGCTTGGTATCCTGTTGATGTAGCGGCACCGTTTCCCCTTTAGTTTACGGCAAGCAAGACATGTCTTCACCACTGCATCGCATTGTCATCAAAGTTGGCACAAACTTGCTCACGCAGGCTGGGATGCAACTTAACCGTGAACGCATGGCCGACTATGCGCGCCAGATCGCCCTCCTGCGAGATCAAGGAAAACAGGTGGTGCTCGTCTCCTCTGGCGCCGTAGCAGCCGGCAGAAACGCCGGTGTGCCATCCCCCAGCGGCAAGGGCATTCCGGTCCGGCAGATACTGGCCGCCATCGGTCAGCCGCTTCTCATGCGGACGTATGCGGAACTCTTCGCCCCCTATGGCGTAGCGGTGGCCCAAGCTCTCTTTACGCGGACTGAATTGGAACGCGACGGCTACCTGAACGCGCGCAATACGCTCCTCGGCCTACTGGAAACCGGCGTGCTGCCGATCTGCAACGAGAACGATGTAGTTGCCGTGGCCGAACTCCAGCAGATCGGCGACAATGATACGCTCTCTGCCCTCGTTGCAAATCTGGTGGATGCCGATCTCCTTGCAATCTTGACCGACATCAAGGGTCTCTACACAGCGGACCCGCGCAGCGATACGTCCGCCACCCATGTGCCAATGGTGGCAAGCATTACCCGCGAAGTCGAAGCTATGGCGGGCGGCGCCGGTTCCGCCAGCAGTGTGGGCGGTATGGCAACCAAGATCAAAGCCGCCCGCATGGCTACCGCTGCAGGCACCGATGTCGTTATCTGCCGGGGCACGCTTCCTGACGCGATGCTGGCCGTAGCCGCGGGGGAAGAGATAGGAACGCGGTTCGCGAGCAAGGTCAGCCGCACGAAGAGTCTGCGCGATGCCTGGATGGCCTCGGACCTCGCGCGCGGCCATCGCATCATCGTCGACGCCGGCGCGGCAAATGCGCTCTTGAAGAACGGACGCAGCCTCCTGCCTGCCGGCATAATCGCCGTAGAGGGCACATTTAGTCGAGGGGATACCGTGGAAATTCGCGCCGACGGCGGAGATGCTTTTGCCTGCGGCCTGGTGAACTATCCTTCCGACGAACTGCGGAAGATCATGGGGAGGAAGTCGAGCGAAATCACCAAACTCTTACCTGAATCTTTCGGCGATGAAGCCGTGCACCGTAACAACATGGTATTCCTGTAGTGACGAGGATCCCAGTTGCTCTCGCATTGTCGTGCCGAGGGTCAGATTCATAATAGGTAGACTTCAGGGGGCAGGAGTCTTGTCATATAGCAGTGTAAATCTGCTAGCCAGACCCTTTGAATCAGCGAAGGAGTTTTCCCGTGCCGACTGGCAGAGTCGTCGTCTTCCCACATGAGTTTGCAGCCGAACTCGAAGACTTCTCCATCGAGCCCCCGGGCCCTGGGCAAGTCTTGGTGCAGTCCGAGTACAGTTGCATTAGCGCGGGCACTGAACGCAAGCGCTATATGAATGTGTATGCCGACTCCGGCGTGCCGCAGCGTCCGTTCCCAGTGCGGCCGGGATATGCGAACGTGGGAATCGTGGCGGAAGTCGGCGCGGATGTGACGGCGTACCAGCCGGGCGAGCGCGTCCTCACCATGGCGAACCACACCAGTCACTACCTGCGAACGGTAGAGACGGACGCGATCGATCGCCTACCGCCCAATGTACCGTCTGATGGCGCCGCGCTTGCGGTACTCGCGCAGGTGGCCTTAGCGGGTGTGCGGCGCGCGCCGCCGGAAGTCGGACAGGCGGCTCTGGTAGCCGGGCAGGGTGTTGTCGGCCAGATGGTTGTCCAATTCTTGAAAGCGGCCGGGTGTCGGCCCGTCATCGCGACCGACGTGGCAGATTTCCGGCTGGAACGAGCGCAGCGCAGCGGCGCCGATTTGGCCCTGAACGCCGCCCAAGAAGATGTGTACGCCGCCGTCATGGACGTGACCGGCGGCAACGGCGTCGAACGGGTCTACGATGCCACACCGGTGCCCGACGCGCTGCCGACAAGCCTGCGTGTGGCGGCGACACGCGGCATCATCGTGATGCTTGGCGGCCCCATGGGCAAGGCGGAACTGAACCTCTACGCAGACTTCTTCCGGCGCGACCTCACGCTCATGGGCGTCTTCCAACCGCTGACGCCGACGGAGGCCACACCGCAGGCACCGTGGACTCAGCAGCGCCACCGCCAACTCTATCTCACCATGCTTGAAAGTGGCGCCGTACAGGCTGAGCACCTGATCACCCACGTCGCGTTGCCGACAGATGCTGCCGCCACTTACGCCATGCTCGCCTCAGGCGGGGAGAACTCTCTCGGAGTGCTGTTCGACTGGCGCTAGCTGCTTACCGTCTCCGGAGGGGTCGGTTCGCTACCACTCCAAGACTACGCCAAGGTAGGACGTACGGTCCGCGAGTAGCTTCGGATATAGATTTGGGGCGTCTGCCGCGGGGGTCCGGTGCGTGATGAGGTCACGCACGTTGACGCGGTCATGCTCCAGAAGGTCCATGAAGTAAGCGGCGTGAGCGCCGCGCGTCCAGCGATTTTCCTTTGACTCTCCGCTCGGGTGATTGCCGATGGCGCCAATGACCTGGAGAGGCTTGATGTGCACCTGCTGCATATCCACCGGCGCGGGATAGCGCGGCGAGCCAAGTCCTACCACCCGTCCGTGGGGCCTCGTCAGAGCAAACGTCAGGTCATACGTCTCAGTAAGACCGGTTGCCTCGAAGACGATATCGGCGCCGCGGCCTGCGGTAAGGTCGTAAACCACTCCCACCACGTCGTCTACACTGGGATTTAGCAGATGGGTAGCAGCCCCTACCTTCTGAGTAAGAGCTAGCCGACTTGGTTCAAGATCAACGGCGATGACCGGCTCGCAACCCCCAAGACGAAGAAACTGGACCGCGAGCTGGCCGAGGATTCCCTGTCCCACGACTACTGCGCACTCGCCAAGCTGCGGCGTCCCGCGACGGTAGGCGTTGAGCACGGTAGCCCCCAATGTGCAGAACGTTGCTTCTTCATCCGAAACCGATTTGGGAATCGAAACGGCCCCGTCGAGATTGCGCACAACTTGAAGGGTGGCGTGACGGGCGCCGCTGGCAATACGGTCGCCCACTTTCCACGGCGCCGTAGCTTCGCCGGTTGCTACCACGATACCGGCATTAGAGTACCCGGCATACGTTGGATATTTCGGCAGTATACCCGTCCCCGGATTCGTCCATTGCCGACCGGAGAAGAAAGCCAATTCGGTGCCTATGCTGATCAAGGAACGGCGGGTCTCTATCGATAGTTCACCGCATTGGGGCAGCGGCACGTGATGCTCTTCCCAGGCGACCTCTTGCGGTCCCGGGAACACCAGCCGGCGGCTATTCGACTTCACGTGTCCCTCTCACTTCCTTTGAACCTGATCGGTGGGCTGCGAGAATTCCAATTCATCCCCGCTTATTCCAGGGAAAGTGCAAGGCTGACTGGCTTCGAAAAGAACTCAAGAAGGGGCGCAAAAAGCTATTGCAGAGTAGATTACTCTAATGCAGCAGACCCTCTAGGTTGCCCATTTGAGGATGGTAGCATCACGGGCCGCAATGAACTACCGGGCAATGCTCAGGACCGTAGGCAAGGGACCTTGATGCGCTACCGACAATCGCATAGGATCGGGACAGAAAGACTTCATCAAGGCGGCAACGAAGCAGGACTCGAGACGAGATTGTCTTTGCAATCTACCAATGCTGAAAGAAGAGGCCTCGCCCGTAGTACAACAAACTCAGCCCGCAACAGAAACGGTAGACTCTGACTTCCTGGGCTCCTTTGGCAAGAGCCTTTACTGGGGGGCGACTAGGGACCGTCGTAGGGTTGGGGTTTGAACGGTTCCTCAGGCTTGTCCCAATCGATCCACAGCTTCTTGCGACGAAATTGAAAAACCCAGAAGTCAAGCGCCGCAAGCAAGATGACGAGTGTGCCCAGCATCACCGCGCCAAAGACCGCATAGTTCGAGGTGATCGCCACAGCACTCAAAAACTGCGCGGAAGAGTATCCCCATTCAATGAATGGCCCTACCTGAAAGAAGATATCAAATTTTGGCATCGCATTCCTCGCATAGTGTTTGCTCGCACCCATTATGGCACGTCAGTTAGCTACTCGCAACTGCGGCGGGTGCAATCTCGATACACCCTCAAGCGTTAGGTGAGCCAACCAGGACAGGTAGTATATGTCGGTCTAGCCACCGCAGAATAGCGCCTGGTATCTACTCAAGACACGTGCGTACAGTGGGCCAGCCTCCGTCTCACCTTGCGCCCATTGCAAGACCTCTCCATGTAGCTTGTCCCCCAGATGGAAGCGGAGGTCGCCAAGCAGTTCAATGGCGCCCGGCAATTCAACCTGCAGCACCCCCAGGAAGAGGTCGAGTTGTGGATTAGCGCGCCCCCCTTCCACGGTGCGCTTACCAAAAAGAAAACTCAACACCAAAGCCTGTTCTTCGGCAGTTGCTTGCGCCAACCGTTCATAGAGTACGCGGGGATCCGGGCTCATCTGTCAGTCTCTTTGCCTGCCGCGCGCATACGTGAGGGCACCAACCGCATGAACAACGCCCCGCACCTCCATCAGCGTCAGCAAACTGCTTACCTCTTGCACTGGGATAGCAGTTTGGGCACTGATTTCGTCCACGTGCACCGGATCGCCATCCAGCACCTCAAAGATGCGCCCTTCTTCCGCACTCATGGGGATAGCGGTAGCCAGTTCAGCCTGCCTCCCGGTCATGTGGATGTTGAGTTCGCCGAGAATGTCTTCTACGTTCATGACGAGCTTGGCGCCGTCCTGGATTAAACGGTGCGGCCCAGCGCTGGACCGCGTCATGATGCTGCCGGGCACCGCGAAGACATCGCGCCCTTGTTGGCCCGCAAATTCAGCAGTAATGAGCGCGCCGCTCCGTTCGCGGGACTCGGTGATTACAACGCCAAGCGAAAGACCGCTTATGAGTCGATTGCGCACGGGAAATTGATCCGCTGCAGGCTGTCGTCCCAATGGGTATTCGGAAATGAGCGCCCCCTGTACCGCGATCTCCTCAGCCAGCCGCCGGTGCTCGGCCGGGTAGATGATGTCCAGTCCGCAACCAAAGACTGCGAGCGTACGCCCTCCGGACTCGAGGGCAGCGCGATGTGCCACGGCGTCTATGCCGCGAGCCAACCCGCTAACCACCGTCACGCCATTGGCGGCGAGGTCTGTAGCTAAGCGGCGGGTGACACTGCGCCCATAGGAAGTTGCATTGCGCGTACCCACTATTGCCACGCCCAACGCGTCGCTCGCCGCCACACTGCCACGTACGTAAAGGCAAATGGGAGGACTGGGAATCTGCCTGAGGAGCGGAGGAAATGCGGCATCGGCCCACGTCAGCGCCTCAATCTGCGCTTTCGCAAGCCGGGCCAGTTCCTTCGTCGGGTCAATCTTGCCGCGCGCGCGTTCCAGGTTGGCGGCAACGGCCGGCTCCAGGCCGGCATCCCGCCATGCGGCAGGAGAAGCGCTCCAAGCCGCGCCCATTGTGCCAAAGTGCCGCAAGAGGCGGTGCATCCGACCCGGCCCAATATCCGGCGCCATACTCAGCGCTACATAGAATGCACGATCTTCATCAGGCGTCATGAATGGTGCTCCACATGCGGCCAGTGCGTGGAGAGACTGCCGTCTCGCACGAGAATTGCTGAGGCGCTAGTCACAACTGCTTCACCCACGCATGCAAAGTGCGTGCGTGAAAGTCGCGCAACCAGCGTAGGAGAAAGCAAGGAATCGTTCTTCTCCGTCGGTAGGTAGTGTATCATGTACAGCAAGGCTGGTCTGAGACCAATCGAAGCAAAATCGGCCGGCTTGGACCTCATTCTTGAATTCAATACCACTCTTGAAAGCCTAGTATTTTCTCCCAAGTCACGTCCGCTACATGCACCTCTTTGGATCATCGAAACTATGAATATCGAAAGTGCAGAGATCACTGCAACTGAACAAGAGACCCCGCAAACGCGGATACTTGTCGTGGATGATGAGTCGATCATCCGCTTGGACTTACGAGAGCGGCTGACCGACCTGGGTTACACGGTAGTTGGCGAAGCGGCAGATGGGCACATGGCAGTGTCCCTGACGCGGCGCTTGCGGCCTGACCTGGTGCTCATGGACATCAAGATGCCAAAGATGGATGGCATAACTGCTGCGCGCGTCCTCTTGGAAGAGCGGATTGCGCCGATAGTGCTCCTCACGGCCTTCAGTGAGCGCGGACTCGTCGAGGATGCACGAGAGGCAGGCGTGCTAGGCTACATCTCCAAACCGTTCCGTGAAGCCGACCTCGTGCCGACACTCGAAGTCGCCATTGCCCGCTTCGCGGAGTTGAAGGCAATCGAGCTGGAAAACGTGGACCTTAAGGAGACGCTGGCAACGCGGCGACTGGTAGAGCGGGCAAAAGGGATGCTGATGGATGCGCAAGGCCTCTCCGAAGGCGCAGCCTTCCGCCGCATCCAAAAGCTTGCTATGGACCGCCGCAAACCGATGAGAGAAATTGCCGAGGCCATAATCCTGGCGAACGAGATCACGTAACCACACGGTACGCCGGCATTACCCACCACTGTGTACCGCACCTAATCTTGTTTCCACCGCTCTGGCGAAACCGACTTCTTATATTGGCAGTTCCGCCGAGACGCTGCCAATATACCCAATGAGCATGCCTGTGGCCCTGGGAAGATGAGTGTCCCAGGAATTAGATCAATCTTCATCGTCATATGCGTTACCCCAAAAGAGCCACGCTCATTTGCTCACGCGCCAATCCTCTCCTATCATTTAACACAAGCAGCAGGGAGCGAATCGGGCACAATCTTCACATATGACATCTTCGTCTCAAGCACTTTCCTCCAATGCATTCCTCCGACGTCATGGGCCATGGCTGGGTGCTACCTTTCTCCTTGCGGCGCTTGTAACCGCCTTCTTTTGGAAAGCGCTTCTCACCGACCGGGTGCTCGCGGGCTACGATCTGTCGACGTATTTCTACCCGTACCGCCAATACGCTGCGGCAGCGCTGCGGCAAGGCAACCTGCCGTTGTGGAATCCCTATCTTTTCCAGGGCGCCCCATTCCTTGCCAACCAACAGACTGCGGTGTTCTACCCACCGAATCTACTCTACCTCTTCTTTTCTGCCGAGACGGGTCTGGCACTCTCCATCGCGCTGCACCTGCTTTGGGGCGCCCTAGGAGTTTACGTTTTCACCCGAATGACCACGAACCTCGTCTGGCCTGCGGCGATAGGGGCTGCCATAACGTTTGGTCTAAGTGGGTTCTTAGGCGCTCAGGTCGGGCACGTCAATCAAGTGAACGCCGCAGTGTGGTTGCCGTGGGCCCTCCTCGCCGCGCACTACGTGTATCGCGGGCGCAGCGTGCGGTGGGCGGTAGCGCTAAGCTTCCTCCTTGCGGTGCAGTTCCTTGCCGGACATGCTCAACCTTCATACATGACCCTGGTCGCGGTGATGTTCTCTTGGCTGGGACATACCGCGTGGGACTTGCTCGGCGTCACTGCTAATCGACCCGCCTTTCTTACGACAGCGGAGGGGCCTGTCACGGAGCAGAGCGCGCCTACGTTGGGACTGCCGCCAGCGCCTCCTTGGTTCACCTACCTGCGGGACCGGTACACGCAAATTCTATGGCGCCCCGTCGTAGCTCTGGTCCTGCTTGGCGGCGCGTTCGCGAGCACGGCGGCGCTTACCGCTCCGCAAGTGCTGCCCATGCTCCAGCTCACCCGCCACTCCATCCGTCAGGGGGGCCTGAGCTATGACGAAGCCTCTTCATTCTCGCTGTCCCCACGTGAGTTTCTCGCCGGCATGCTGCCCACTCCGGACGGTTTCGTAAGCACGGATGAGTTCTTCGGCTTTATCGGCATCCTCGCCATTGCACTGGCGCTGCTTGCATTGGTCGCAGCTTACCGCCGGCCTGCCACGTGGGGCTTTGCCGGCCTTGCCTTCGTAGGCCTTTTCCTGGCACTTGGCAAGTATAATCCGGTCTATCCGGCCCTCTTTGAGGTCCTGCCGGGATTAGACCTCTTTCGAGTCCCCGCCCGTTGGCTGTTGCTCTACACGTTCAGCGCCAGTGTGCTTGTCGGCATTGGTATTGACTGGTTAGCCAACACTGCCCGCAATCATGGGAGACCACGCCAAACGATTCTGCGATTTGGGGTGGGAGTTGTCCTCTTAGCGTTGGTTCTCGCTGCGCTCGCGCCGCTCCAGCAATCATTCTCATCTGAACTGCCCCTCATTTGGCTCGGTTTTGCGATTGCGAGCGTTGGGCTTATTCTCGTCGTGCTGCGCGTTCCGTCCCTTCTCTTACTCTTGCCGCTTTTCTTGGCGTTGGAGCTCTTCTGGGCCTCGCGACATCTGGAGTACAACCAAGCGCCGCCTCCCATCGCCTATACCGACCCGGGACCTGTAACTGCTACACTGCGCGACGTGTATCAGGGCGGGCGCATCCTCAGTCTTGCCGGTACTGCCTACGCTCCCGGCGTAGAACCGCAACTGCGGGAGCAGTTCGCTCACTTGGGAGACGGCAGCACGTACAATCTGCTCGTCACGCAGAAATACTTTGAAGTCATGACCCCGAACGTGCCGCAAGGTTTCCAAATCGCGACCATAGACGGCTACGACGGCGGTGTGCTGCCTCTGGATGGCTACGTGCGCATGAAGGAGGTGCTGCAGCCCGGCGCGTCGGCGCTACCGGACGCAATCCTCCGCGACCAGCTCAAAGCCGTGCCGCCGCCTCGCATCCTCGACCTCTTTGGCGTTGCCTATCTGCTCGATGACAAGATACGCGACCCGTGGGTTGACGACGTGTACTACGACACAACCTTTACGCAAGCCGTCAACGCGGAAAGCCCGGCGGTTACCCTTGCCAGTGTGCCGCAAGTTGCCGCCGACCGCATCGGGATCATCTCGTACCTTACCGATGCGGCCACTCTCCCACAGGGGCAGGCAGTCGCCACGCTCCGTATCACAACCACTGATAACCGGGTTATCGAACGACCCTTGCAGGCCGGCGTGCATACCGCCGAGGGCGAGTTTGAAAAATCAACTCCGGCGCACCAAGAGGTGCGGGTTGCTGGCGCCTGGCGGGATAACCCGCAAGGCCGCCATTATCACGCAGTCGTAGATCTCGGCGAGACCGTATCCATCAAAGAAGCCGCTGTAGAATACCAAGCTGCCAACGGCACGCTGCATCTGGTTGCCATGAGCGCAGTTGGGCCCGAGGCTCACGCACCATTCATCCTCACCACCGAGCCATTGTCGCTCCTATTCAGCGGAGACGTGAAGCTCTACCAGCGCGATCATGCACTTGGCCTCGTGTATGCAGCGAGTACAGTCTACCTTGCGGCGAGCACCGATCTGGCTCGCATCGCTCTCGGTAACCCTGCATTCCGCGTCGGACAAGACGTTGTCCTGGAACGGGAGACGGACTTCCTCGAGTTGCCGCCGCGCAATGCGTTGACCGGGTTTCTGAGGCCACTCAAGCATTGGCTCCAGCGTCTGGACCTCGTGGGCGGCGGGCCGCCGTTCGGCGTTGTGCTCCCCCATCACGAAACCCGCTTTGGCGTCGGCTCTGAGTCTCGTGAATTGGAAATGACACACGTTGTGCTTGGGGCGGATTCCGCAACAGTCACACTTGAAACGGTACGACCCCAACCAGAACACCTAATCGTGCGGTACGACTCTCCAACCCCACGCATGCTCGTGTTTTCAGAGACCTTTATCCCCGGCTGGGAAGCCACGCTTGACGGACAACCACTTGAAATTTGGCGGGCGAACGCCTACTACCAAGCAGTCTTGGTCCCTGCAGGCGCACATGAGATCGTCTTCCGCTACCAGCCGGTGGCCTTCCGTCTCGGCATTGCGATCGCCCTCATCGCGCTGCCACTGCTAGCCGTTATCTGGTTTCTGCCTTCTGTCATCAGGCGTCTAGGCTGGATGTGAGGAACATCCTTTCGGCTTGGTGGCGATAGAGCTTTCACGTACTCCATACTGACAAACGGTATTTCGCCTCTGCTGCCTACTCACTCGCATACTTTGCAAACCTGAGGGTTTTGTCTCTCCCAGTACAGGACTGCCCTGCACTTGCATAGTTGGGATTCTCGATCAGGGAGAGATGCCCAGTTCCACTCCAGTGCGTATCGTGGGTTCCCATCCCCAATGGTGTCACGTTAGAGTAGCGCGGGGGCTTGTCCCCCGCCGGAGCAAAGAGAAACAGACGCGCAAAGTATTGACCTCATAGCAACGCAGGTTGCAAACCTGCGCTACCGGGGATGTGAGGCGCGGTGTTTGTCGCCATCATGCTTTAATGCGACAACATTAGTTCCCGTCCCCAACCCCGCTGCGTTGGGCCCAGGTAACGGACAGTTCGAGCGCCCTTGACAGTCCCGTTTCCTGCTTGGCAGTAATGAATAGAGAAAACGTGCAGGATCGATCCCCGGGGGCTTCTTCTCATTTCTTATGTGTTTCTAATGCTTGACAGGCTATGTTGCGGTGTAATGGTTACAGGTATGACACTGCACATGCATTGCGTACAGGGTCCGCATGTGCACCTGAAGTGAGATCCCATCTCACGGAAAGGAGCAGCACGATGCTTACACGCAGATCACTCATAGGCGGCACAGCGGCGCTTGCTGCCGGAATCAGCGGCGTAGGGTGTTCCTTCTCCGCGCCAGGCATCGTCAGCGAACCGGAAGTAAACTGGGCAGTACGCATTGCCGCCGGGCTCAATCGTCCAGTTGGCGTAAACCCAGAAACGTATCTACGTCAGGCCGTGGCAACCCTAACTGAAGACGAGGAGAACCCCTTAGGACCGAAGCGCGGGCGGTACACGCTAAACATGAAGTACCAGGTGGAACTCCTTTCGCAGGAGGACCTTGTGACCTGGATGGAAAGCAACGAGGTAGACCTCTTGACCGTGGACCAGTGGGTTGCCCAAGGCTTGGGAGAGGAAGGTATTCTATTGCCTTTGGACCAGTTTACCGGCGCTGATGGACCGTCCCTTATCCAGTCGTTCTACCCTGTTGTGCTGGAGCAGTACCGGCGGGGAGCGCTCTATGCCCTGCCCTTGGATGCCTTGCCTCTCATGCTCAATTACCACGCTCCGTACTTCATGGAAGAGCCGCTTCCGCCGGACGGTAGCTGGGACTGGGACGACTTGGTGGAAAGTGCGGCGCAACTCACGCACCGCAAGGATGATGGCACCGTTGCGCGCTGGGGGGTGATCCCGCACTTCAATGGTCTTTGGTGGGCACTCTGGCAGAACGGGGCCGTGGCGGTTGATCCGGAAACACAGGTGTGTCGGCTGCAGGAACCGGCCGCGGTCGAGGCCCTGCAGTTCATCCACGACCTTCTGCATACGCATCGCGTCACGCCAACTGTGGGAGAAGACCTGTGGAAGCTAGTTTATCAGCCGCTAGGACAGGCGCCTGCCATGGTGTATAACTACCACCCGATGCATCTACTTCAAAACAGATACAGCGTGGCTGCGCTACCCAGCGGCAAGGTGCAGGCTGTGCCAACCTGGTCGAGCATGGGCATTGGCATTGCCTCCCGGACGAAACACCCGGAGGCAGCGTATACGGCTCTGAAGGCTCTCGTTGAAGTAATGCAGTCGCGCGTGTATGTGCCTGCGCAGAAGGAAGCGGTGGCGCGGATTGGAGAGTTGCGGCCAGAGCTTAGACCGGATGAAGTCGAGGCATATCAGCAGTCCATGGCACACGGACGCGAATGGCACTCCAGGTCTGGCGCTGCAATTTATGCTATGCACGAAGTGTGGAAAATGCTTATACGCGGCGACGACGTCGCCACTATCGTCAATGAGGGGTGCTCCCGAGTTAGCGAATACCAACGGACGGGAGGCAATGTTCGCGAGTGAACGGTGCGGCGCTGCTGATGCTTCTCGTCAGTGCCCACAGTTAGCAAGAAACAACCTTCGCCATTCAATCGCCCCTGCCACTAGGGCTCTAACATCTGCCATAGGGGCGCTCGCTGGCGCTGCCCTGGGAGAAGCATTTGACTGGGTCATGCTCGCGTAGGGGCACGGCATGCCGTGCCCCTACTATTGCGACTAGAGAGCCGCGTTTGCGTCGGGACCTTGCTAATTCGACAATTTCATCCCAAGCGCCCCTGCCTCCCACAGCCGCCCACACTAGGCCATTGGCAAAGCCAACGAGGCGCACAGACGCGCCAAACCCATGCTCATTGCCCCTCGCGCGCGCTGGCGAGCTCGCGTGCGCGCCAGACATGGTAGAGCAAGATTGAACCGGCCACGGCGGCATTGAGGGACGCCACCCGACCTGTCATAGGAATATGCACGCGGTAGTCGCACGCGCGTCTGATCAGCGGGCGCAGCCCCTTGTCCTCGCTGCCCACCACGACTACTACCGGCCAATCGTAGTCCAGCGCATCGTACTGAGTTTCTCCGGCGGGGTCGAGGCCCACAATCCACACGCCTCGTTCTTTGTACCACGCCAGTGTGCGCATGAGGTTCGTAACTGAGCACAGCGCCAGGTGTTCTACGGCGCCACTGGATGCGCGTGCTACGGTCGTGCTTGCCGCAACACTGCGGTCTTTGGGCAATGCCACGCCATGCACGCCCACGGCCTCCGCCGTACGCAGCAACGATCCGAGATTCTGCGGGTCTTGCAGATGGTCGAGGGCCAAGATAAATGGCATCTGGCCGCGTCGCTCAGCAATGGCCAGTGGATAGTCCAGAGAGTGCAACGTGCGCTCGGGAAAGCGCGCGGCGACGTTTTGGTGGTGACTGCTGTGGCAGAGATTTCCTAAGTCCTGCCGCGTAACCTGCCGGGCATTCACGCCGCTCGTCCCAGCCAGGGCGACAATCTCACCCAGACCCTTCGCCCCTGCTACAACCCATACCGCTTCGGGCACGCGCCCCGCGCGCAATGCTTCCCGCACCGGGTGAAAGCCAAACAGTAATTCCACAACACGTCCTTAGCTGATTCTCATTCTTATGCTACGGCTTAGTATAGAATGAGAGAAGGAATGCGACTATGTGGCTGACCGTGCGTCTTGAACGACGCAGCCTGGAATCCGCGCTCGTTCATGCTGGACATGCGCTTGTTGCAATGTGCTAAAACCGTTCGCGCTGAGCCTGCCTGTCCTGAGCACTTCGACAAGCTCAGCACAGGCTTGACGAAGGGTCGAAGCGCAAGAACTCAGAAGACCGTTCGTCCTTAGCAACGATAATCTCTTCCTCTCCACCCATCGACATGCTCAGAGCCTGCCCCGTACTCGATTCAGCAATTCGAGACGCTGCGGGGTGGTCGGAATCGGTGCAGTGAAATGCTACGAGACACGGTCAGCGGATAGATCCGTTGGAACTCGTCTGCGCGAAAAAACCAGGCGGAATGGACAGCGGGAAACTTCATGATAATTGACGTCCATGTGCACATTCGCTCCATGCCGATGCTGGAGCGCGCGTTGCGTCAGGCTGAACAGCTCGACATGATTCTGTGCCTCAACAGCATCAACCTGGAAGGCAGCAGTTCGCCGAATTCTCCTTCACGGCAGTTTGTGTCTGATTGCAACGACCGTACCGCCCAGGTTGCTGCCGCAAACCCCGACCGTGTTATCCCCATGTGGTATCTAAATCCTGCTCACGGCCGGTTTGCCGTTGACGAACTGGAGCGGCGGGTGGCAGAACATCGCGGCCCTCAGGGAGTGAAACTCTGGACGGCGGTCAAGGCGAACGACCCCCGCGTTGATCCTATCTTTGCCGTGTGCGCCGCCTACCGGCTGCCGGTGTTGCAGCATTCGTGGATGGAAGTTACGGGCAATCTCCCAGGCGAGACCGATCCCTTTGACATGCGCGCCGCCGCCTTGCGTCACCCGAACGTGAGCTTCTTCTGGGGTCACGCCAGCGGCGACGTGGAGTATACGGTCAAACTGGCCTGCGGACTGCCGAACATCTACCTGGACATCGGCGGCTGCGAGGCAACCAACGGCTACACGGAGATGCTCGTCAGGTACGTCGGCGCCGATCACATCGTTCAAGGCAGTGACGGCACCGGCCGCTCGTTTACCTCGCAACTGGCGAAAGTATATGGAGCAGATATCTCTGCAGGGCAGAAAGATCAGATACTCTACGAGAATGCGCAAGCCGCCTTCGCGCAGCAGCCTCACAGTCACACACTCTTGGCATAATCGACTCCCCTACCATGCCCGAACTTGCAGTCACAACCCGCCAACTACGCAAAGTCTATGGCACAACCCCGGCAGTGGCGAGCCTGGATCTTGCGGTGCCAACCGGGGAGATATTCGGCTTTCTGGGGCCGAACGGCGCCGGCAAGAGTACCTGTGTGAAGATGCTGCTGGGTCTCGTCTTCCCTACGGGGGGCGACGGGACGCTCCTCGGCGCCTCTTTGGGCGATCACCGCATCAAAGCCAAGATAGGCTTTCTGCCGGAGCAGTTTCGCTTCCACGAATGGTTCACCGCGCGCGAGTTCCTGAATTTTCACGGCCAGCTCTACGGCATGAGCGGCAAACTTCGCAAGCAGAGAATCTCCGATGTGCTCGCGCTCGTGAATTTGGAGCGCGCCGCCGCTCAGCAACTGCGCACCTTCTCGAAAGGCATGCTCCAGCGCATTGGCATCGCCCAGGCCTTGCTCCACGATCCGGAACTGGTCTTCCTCGATGAACCCACCAGCGCCCTCGATCCCATCGGCCGCCGCCTGGTACGGGATATCATCCGCCAACTCAAGGCCGAGAAGAAGACCGTCTTCCTAAATTCGCACCTGCTCTCTGAGGTAGAGGCAGTGTGCGACCGGGTGGCAATAATCCAACGTGGCGAGGTCGTGCGCGACGGCACCTTGGACGAGCTACTTGCCACGCAGCGCCTGTTGGACGTGCAGGCCCAGGGCATACGTGAGGACGTGTTGGAGCGCGTGAAGGCGCGGTGGAAGATTACGGCGTACGAGGACGATCGCCTTACGCTGGCCTTGACCGACCCCGCCGACGTTCCACAGGTTGTCTCTCTCCTCGTTACTGCGGGCGCTGCCGTCCATCACGTGGCATTGCGCCAAGAGAGCTTAGAAGACCTATTTGTGCGGACCGTGGAAGACACCGGCGCGTGATTATCTATTGGAAGAATCTCGCACTAGGAGGACTATACGCTACCCGTGCCAGCGGGTGAGAGGATCTCCCTCTCCCTGAGGAGACCTTTGCATAACCCCACTTTCAAGCAAGGGCACTCCCTCTCCTGGGGGAGAGGGGAGAGCAGGCGGAATCCCAGCCTGATTCCAATGTTTTGCAGAGTTAGTAAGAGGGGCCTCATTAAAAACGGCACCGCCGTTGCCAAGGAAAAAGACATTGCAATGCTGCCGATTTTCGTCATAGCTAAGATTACGCTGCAGGAAGGCGTGCGCAAGAAAGCCGTGCTGGGCGGCGTGCTCCTGGCCACCGCATTTCTCACGTTATACGGCCTGGGCATGTACTTTGTCATGCGCGACCTGGCGGTACCCGATCGTTTTATAGATCCGGATGTATTTCGCGATGCCGTCTCGGGCCAACTCCTGGCGGCGGCGCTCAACGTGGCCGGCATGCTGACGGCACTGGTGGCGATTTTCACCTCAGCAGGCGCTATCGCCACTGAGGTAGAGCAAAACACCCTCCACGCGATCATCCCGAAGCCGCTCATGCGCTGGCAGGTGCTAGTCGGCAAGTGTTGCGGCTTAGGGGCCATGTCCGCCGCGTTCGCGATTGCGACGACGGTGGCCTTGCTCCTCCTTACCTGGGCGTTTGCCGGTTTCTATTCATGGTCGGGATTGCAGTCGGCGCTCTTGCTCGGCTTGCTGGCGGTCCTACTCACGTGCGTTACTGTGTGCGCCAGTACGCTGCTCTCGACGCTCACGGCGGGCGTGACCGTCATCATGCTCTACGGTCTCGCGATGGTCGGCGGCATGGTGGAACAACTGGGAGTGCTGCTGGATAACCAGGTAATGCAGAACATCGGCATTATATCCAGCTTGCTCCTGCCCTCTGACGCGCTGTGGCGCATGGCTGCACAACGGTTGAACGTGCAGGAACTTGCCATCCTCGCCGGCGGGCCGTTTGAGGGCTTCAGTCAACCTTCAGCAATTATGCTTGTCTGGGCGCTCTTGTATATCACTTTCGCCGTGCTGCTGGGTATGGGAGTGTTCGCGCGCAAAGATCTCTAGGCTGCGTACGCGATTGCGATACGAGTCCAGAATGAGCAGATGGCAAATGGGTGAAGTATGAGGAGCAAGAGATTCGGGCGATACGCGAAACGCGAACCCTAAACCTTTCGCGCAATCATCCGACTCATCGCGTGCTGATGCGGAACGCCGCCTGACATGCAGTCGAAGATCTCTTCAGTGCTGTACTCAATCTTCCAGTCATGGTAGAGCGTGAGGAGTTCGCCCGATAGCCAGGGTTCCGCGCCCGGATCACTATCCGGCGCTTTGCCGATGAAGGGCTTGCGGACAAAGACAGAGAACACGTTGAGGCCGCCTGTAAGAGTCTGTTTTTTGTAGTGCAAGAAGATGTCCCGTCGCAGCCTTCGAGGAATGAGATGGAACACCCCCGTAGAGAATAGGACATCGAAATTCTCTTCCAACCTATGCTCATTCATGTTCGCCTGAAAGACCCTAAGCGTAGCGTTGGCTGCTTCCGCAAGGCGTTCTGTCTTTGCTACACCTGCCGCCGAAAGATCGAACGCCGTAACTTCATACCCGCTATGCGCAAAGAAGACCGCATTCCTGCCCTCCCCACAGCCGATATCGAGCAACGAGACCGGTCGGTCAGGCGGCACTAGTCGCAACACTCGCTGACATATGGCGGACGGCTTCGTGCCCCAGTGAAATTCCTGGGCGCCGTATCGCTCATCGTAAGATGATTCTGGTTTCATACCGGCTTTTCCTGTCGTATTTCCAGCGGGAACCTTCTCGGACTGGCAGAACGCTGCGTCCACTCTCCCGTTGAGCTGAGGAAGGGCTTTGCGCACTCTTACTCGTAGCGTAGGGCCTGGATGGGATCGAGGCGGGCGGCGCGATTGGCGGGATAGATGCCGAAGAAGATGCCCACCGACGCTGCAACACCGACTGCGAGCAGGACAATGTCCAGGGTGACCGCCGTCTGCAACCCTTCTCCATCGTCACCCAGCGGAATCTGCGCGATGCCGAATGAGATCAGCGCGCCGAGCAGTATGCCCAGCAGGCCCCCGAGCACGCTCACCACCACGCTCTCGACGAGAAACTGGATCAGAATGTCCCGTCGTTTTGCGCCCACCGCCTTGCGGATGCCGATCTCGCGAGTGCGTTCGGTTACGGAGACGAGCATGATATTCATGATCCCAATGCCGCCCACCAGCAAGGAGATGCCGGCAATCGCGCCCAAGAAGAGCGTAAAGACACCCAAGGCCGCGCTCACCGCCTCGATGAGGTCCTTGGGACTCATGATGATGAAGTCGTCGTCCTCTTCTTCCGGGATTTCATGACGTTCGCGCAGGATCTGCCGGATGCCGGCTGCCCCTACGTCGATTGTCTCTTCCCGCTCATCTGGCAACTCAACGCTGATCGTGTTGATGGGCTGTCCGCCGCGCGCGGTAACAAATCTGCTCAGGCGGGCGTGGGCGGTCGTGATGGGTATCAGCACCATGTCGTCGGCACTTTGTCCGAAAGCGCCGCTGCCCTGTTCTACCAGCACGCCAATCACGCGCAGCCGCAGGTTATCGGCGCGAATTGTCTGATCGATCGGATCATCGATTGGAAACAAGTCTGCGGCGACATTCGAGCCCAATACGGCAACTAACGCCCGGGAGTTCAAGTCTGTTTCAGAAAGAGGTTGGCCGTAAGCTAATTCATAATTGTTCACTGAGATGTAACTTGCGGTCACACCGCGAATTGAGGCTTG
Organism: Chloroflexota bacterium; assembly: GCA_026710945.1. Classification (NCBI taxonomy): domain Bacteria; kingdom Bacillati; phylum Chloroflexota; species Chloroflexota bacterium. The sequence continues at coordinate 23,812 of JAPOQA010000067.1, read as the reverse complement.
GGAGTTCCTGCCCTGGGCCACAACAGCCATGCCGCGGCTGCTTCCTTCTACGGCGATCTCAATTACTGTTCCATCCCATTTCAACTCTTCAAGCGCGAGCGCATCTTCGTACGTCAGCGGCACAATCGGATCGTCGCTATCGGAACCGCCCGGCCGGCCGCTGAAAATGAAGAGGACATTTGTGCCGGCCGCCTGCAACTCGGTCGTGATTTGCCGCTCCACCCCCCGCCCGATGGACATGAGCGCCGTGACCGACGCCACACCGATGATCATGCCCAGCAGGGTCAAACTCGTGCGCAGTTTGTTGGCAGCCAGCGCGGTGATTGCTACTTTCAATGTCGCGAAATTCACGGCCTTACCTCACCAGGACGCGATGATTGCCGCGCCGCTTGCTGGTTGGACGTTGGCACGTCGCGATTCGGATCACCCCTGGGTGCGTGATCCGCTTCTGCCCTGCCCGGGACGGGGGTACTGCCGCCCATCTCCCCGCGCTCCTCAGCGTCAATGCGACCGTCGCGCATGCGCACGATACGATTCGTGCGGCGCGCGATGTCCTCTTCGTGGGTAATGAAGACTACCGTGATCCCGCGGTCGGCATTGAGCCGCAGGAGCAGCGCCATAAGCTCCTCGCTGGTGCGCGAATCCAAGTTACCGGTCGGCTCGTCCGCCAAAATGATCGCGGGATCGGTCACGAGCGCGCGCGCGATGGCGACACGCTGTTGCTGGCCGCCGGAAAGCTCCGTCGGCTTGTGTGACATGCGGTCTTCCAAGCCCACGGCAACGAGTGCCTCCCGCGCGCGGTTACGCCACTCGGCGCCGCCTCTTTGGAGCAGCAAGTCCCGCGCGACTGCAACCCGCTGCTGGGCCCCGGATAGTTCGGGCGTCTGGTTGCCTGAGTGAAGTGTTGACTCGGCTCCTTGCAGAGACCGCTTCGCGGAGTCGCTCCGCTTATTGCCGCCCCCGTAGAGCAACGGAAGCTCTACCTGCTCCAACGCGCTCACGCGCGGCAGCAAATTGAAAGACTGGAAGACGAACCCAATCTTGCGGTTGCGTATCTCAGCCAAGCGATTGTCATCAAGTGTGGCGACGTCTTCGCCGTCCAACAGGTAATCCCCGGCATCCGGCCGGTCCAAGCAGCCGAGGATATTCATGAGCGTGGACTTGCCGGAACCGGAAGGACCCGTGATCGCCAGCAAATCCCCCCGCTCAACGTGTAGCGAAACACCGTCGAGGGCATGAATCTCAGAATCGCCCATCACGTAGGTCTTCCTGAGGTCTCTTGTTTCAATCACGCTCTCGCGCATGCAGTACCCCATCTTATCGATGCATACCTAGAACTCATCTCATAAATACATCGCTCTGTGTAGATTTGCCCTTCGACAGGCTCAGGACGAACGGAAAAGGCATAAAACCGTTCGTGCTGAGCTTGTCGAAGCACAAGTTGGCACGTCGATCTGTGTCGTGATTGCACGTCGCGCTACCGCGTACGGATGTCCACGGGGCCGCCGTCAATGCTGCCGCCCGCCCGCGACGGCACGGCGACCTCCTCCCCTTCACTGACGCCGCTCACAATCTCCGACACTTCGCTATCGCGCACGCCAATTTCAACTACGCGGCGTTCCAGCTCATCGCCATCGCGTCGAACATAGACCACCCGCTCGTCACCCTCACGCCGTATGGCTCTATTTGGCACGAGGAGGACGTTCTCGCGGCTCGATACCTCAATCATCGCGTTGGCAGAGAGACCGCCCCGCAAGCGTTGGCCGCCCGGCTCCAGACGGATGGTAATGGGGAAGAGCACGACGCCCTGCTCCGAGGTGGATATTGGCGAGATGGTTTCCAACACGCCGGTAATCTTGACGTCAGGCGATGCATACGTATTGACAACCACCGGCTGGCCCTTCGCCACGGACTCCACGTCCGCCTCGTCTACCCGGGCGTGCATTTCGACCCGCTCCGTGCGCACCAGCGTAACGACGACGGCTTCCGGCTTTTGTCCGATGTTGCCCTCCACTGTCGCCACTACCCCGGCAAACGGCGCCCGCAAGGTGGCGTCCGCCAGGTCTTGGTGGGCCGTTTCCAAGCTTCGCTGTGCTCGCTCGACCTTTAGCCGCTCCAATTCAAGGTCTTGGGCGCTGGCGCCGGTGCGCTTATCCTGCAGGTCCAGGCGCTTGAGCTCCAGTTCATTGCGCGCCTTGGCCACGTCCTCGCTCTTCGGCCCCTCCAGGAGTTCTGTCCGCCTGCGCTGGGCGTTATCCAGGTTCAGCCGGGCGCTCTGCACTTCTCTTTCCGCAACCGTGATGTCTTCCGCTGAGGGATTGAGCAAGGCATCAAGCCTATCCTGCGCGGCCGTAAGCGTCCGCATGGCGCTGTCCACACTGCGCTGGGCCGCATGCTCGTCATCCGTGACCGATACACTTGCACTATCGTACGAAAGCTGCGCCTCTCTCACCGCGCCCAAGAGTTCTCCCGCCTTCGTGCCCGACGGCGGGTTGGGCAGGAGTTGATCCGTCAGTTTAGGGATCTCTACATCCACATCCTCTTTTGCCTCATCGTACTTCTCTTGTGCGTCCTCCAGCGCCTCCTCGGTGAAGGCGCTATCGAATTCTTCATCATCTTCTTTGGCTTCATCCAGGGCCTCTTCTGCATCCTCCAACTCATCGAGGAGCCTCGTAATCTCGTCCTTTATGCGCTCCCGCTCATCGTGGTATCGGTTTCTTGCGATGAGGAGTGCGTTGGCGGCCGCTTGCATCCTGGCCTCGCTGCCGCCGGCGCGCAGCGCATCCAGATTTTCCTGCGCTGCCGCCAGGGCTGATTCCGCGCTATTGACATCGTTGCGGGCTGCCGCGATGTCGCTTTCCTCGGGATTGCGCAGGGCTGCAAGCGCCTTCACGGCTCTATCGTAGGCAACTTCAGCGCCAATCACGGCTGCTTCCGCATCGTTGATTTCGGATTGCAACGGGCCATCCAGCAGCTCGGCCAGTTTGGCCTCAGCGTCCACAACCGCAATTTCCGCCGTCCGGATATCTTCCGGCCGTGCTCTCTCCAGCCTCTCCAGGTTCACCTCGGCAGTGCGCAAATCCGCTTCTTTTTCCTGCACTGCCACCCGGAGGTCGGTGTCGTCTATGGAGGCCAGCGGGGCGTCTGCCGCCACCTCATCCCCAACAGCGACGAATATCTCACGCAGGTCTGCCGACGTGGAGAATCCGAGTCCCACTTGCTCCGGGTACACAATGCTACCGGAGGCGTTGACCGTGGTCATAATCGTCCCACGGCTCACCACCACGAATTCCGTCTCGGCGCTTTCAACGTCAGCGCCGTTAGAGTCGGTGAGGCGTGGCACTACGACGAACCTGCCAACAATGATGAGCGCTGCCACGATAACGATCAGCAGAGCGATTTTCTGCCATCTGGCCACTGAATTCTCTCCATGCATTCACGCTGAATAGATTACTTGGAATCTCAGATTCGTGTGGCTTCGCCCGGTGCAATGCACATCCTAGCAGCCAAGAACCACTGAGGAGAATATGCTACGCTAAACTCATTGTATCAATCTCACATGAGCGGTTGCCAGGACTGCTCGAGGCACCTGCGAGCTACCGCACGACACGCCATCATACGATTCCCCTATTCGAATCGTGCACGGTGTGTGAGTACACTATTAACGAGTATAAGATGTAACTTGAATATGTGCAAGTTCATCTTTATTATTGTGGCACTTGGCACCAACTATCTTAGACAATTACAACATAGTAATTTTGTACGGCGCAGTCAACATACGTTGCAGGCAGTCAACATACGTTGCAGCTTGAAGCAAAAGTGAGGAACCGGGAGAGGAAGCATGGGTTTGCAAACTCTTGAAGGTCGCGCAGCCATAGTGACCGGCGGTAGTCGTGGGATAGGGAGAGCGATTGGTTTCGCTCTGGCCGGTCAAGGCGCAAACGTGACCCTTGTGGCGCGTACGTCTACCGACCTGGACGCGGCGGCCCGCGCGATCTCTCAAGACTCGGGTCGCCAAGCAATCGGCATTGCCGCGGACGTAACGACGCGCAGCGCCATTCAAGAGGCCCTACAGACGGCCGACAATGAGTTCGGTCGGCTGGACATTCTGGTTGCATGTGCGGGCGGCGGTACCGTTGGCGGCACCTTGGACGTGCCGGACGCTGCCTGGGAAGAGCAAATTCGCCTCAAGCTGCTTGGATACATTCGCGCTGCGCGTGAGGCAGTCCCCTACATGCGGCAGAGCGGCGGCGGCGCTATTGTGCTCGTTGGCGGCGGCTCCGCACACGATCCGTCGACTCGACTTGCCATCGCCAGTGTGATGAACGCCGGTCTCCTGGCATTTACCAAGACCTTTGCCGATGAAGTTGCCAAGGACCGTATCCGCATCGTTATGGTCAATCCGGGCCTCACGGAAACCGGCCTCATCGATGACATGGCCCGGCAGGCCGAACAGTTACGGGGCATACCGGCGCAACAAGCGGCAGCCGAGATGCGCGCGCCCAACCCCTTGGGTCGCGTGACGCTCCCGGCAGACGTAGCCAACCTGGTGACATTCCTCGTCTCAGATCAGGCGGCCATGATCACCGGTACGTCTATCGACATTGATGCCGGCGCGCGCCGAGGTCTGGCGTGAAGATTGAAACCAAGCGTTTTCACGGCGCTGTTTTGTTGGAATCCTCTGCACAACCCAGGCCAGCACATCCCAGACCGGCTGGCGTGAAAACACCTTCTCCCTGGAGAGAGGACCGGGGGGAGGGGAGACTCCTTTCAATTCGGCCCAGTTGCTCGTGTCCCTCAAAGTTTCGCAAGATTCTCCGTTGGGTGTGCGACCACATGCCCAGATCGAATTTGAAGCAATTGGCACGCTCGGCAGTGTAAGCATGGATACCACTTCTCTCTTTGTTGGCGGGGCGGCGGGACTGTTTCTCGGCATTGCCCTTGCTGCGCTCTTTGGCCTGTGGCGCAAGCGCACTGCTGAGGTGATCGGCGAGCGCCTGCGCGCGCAGACCGAGCGCGCCCAGCAAGAGCAAGTGCAGACGCTCCTCAATCACATGGCCGACCAGTTCAGCAGCCTTTCTTTGCAGGCGCTCAATCAGAGCACGAGCCAACTAGTGCAGCTTGCCAAGAGCCAGCTCGGCGCGCAGCAGACGCAGTCCACGCAAGAGCTTGACAGCAAGAAGCACCTCATCGACCAGCAACTCAATCAAATGAGTGCGACCCTGGGTCAGGTGCGCACGTTGATGACGGACATGCAGGCGCAGAGCGGCGAGCGGCTGAGCGCTCTGACAACGGAAATCCGCAATACCGCCGATCAGACGAAGCAGCTTACGGAGACGACAAATTCGCTGCGGGAAACGCTGGCCAACAGCCGCGCCCGCGGCGCCTGGGGCGAGCGCATGGCGGAGGACGTGCTCAGGGCCGCCGGCCTGCTCCCCAATATCCACTACACCAAGCAGACGACGACCGCGGCGGGGACACGTCCCGACTTCACCTTCAAGCTGCCGAAGGACCTCTACCTCAATATGGACGTCAAGTTCCCGTTGGACAACTATCTGCGATCACTTGAGACTGAGGGCGATACTGAACGGGAGCAGTTTGAGCAGCAATTTCTCCGCGACGTGCGCGGCCACGTGAAAGCCGTTGCCTCCCGCGAATACATCGACCCGGAAGCCAGCACGGTGGAGTGTGCTCTGCTCTTCATTCCGCTGGAACAGGTGTACGGTTTCATCCTCCAACGCGATAGCACGCTCTTGGAGAACAGCCTGGAGAGCCGCGTCGTCTTGTGCTCGCCCTTCAGCCTCTTTGGCGTGCTCAGCGTCATTCGCCAGGCTAGTGAGTCGTTCTCCATGCAGCAGACTGCGGGCGAAATGCTCACTTTGCTGGCCGCGTTTTCGAAGGAATGGTCGCGCTACGCTGATGCGCTGGAGAAATTGGAGAACGACTTCCAACGTCTGTCCAACGACTTCGACACCCTCACCGGCACCCGCCGCCGCGCCATGGAACGGCAACTCCTGAAGCTGGAAAACCTGCGTACCGCCCAAGAGGACGATGAACAAGACGAAGCGGCAACGCAATGAATTCGCCCCCGGCCCGGCGCGTTCTTCCTCAGGATTGCTACTCGCCATTGTACAGCTTCTCCAGTCTGTTGCGTCACGCTATGCCCCAGCATGCGAGTGCTATAATGGCATGGCATGCAACACGTAAGAGGGTTGAATTCGCTATGTGGAAAGGCGTACGGGACTGGACGGGTAGCGGCGTTTGCGAGAACCTCTTGAAAGTCCTGGTACCGGGCGTATTGCTGGTATGGCTTGCCGCCTGTGGGGTGGGTGTTCGCAGCGTTGAGCGCGTCGATCGAGCCGAGAGTGAAGCAAGAAGCGGCACGGGCGTGGACCGAGGTGGGGCCTGCACGGCTGACGGGCGGGTGTTGAACGCGGGCTTCTACGCCTACTTTGCGCCCGTCAGTTACAGTGCTGATGAAGATCCGAATGCCGCCGGTTTCAACACGCATCGCGGCTATGAGGCGGATCTGCTCAGCGCGCTGGAAGCCATGGCGGGCGCGGGGCTGGCCTTCTCCCGCCGGGGTATCGCGCATTGGGACGGCATTTGGCTGCTATCCGCCGGGCCGGAGTATGACATCATTGGCGGCGGCATCACGATACTCGACTCGCGCACGCGTGATGCGGCGGGCCGGCAGGCGGGTGTCTTCAGCAACGGGCACGTCGCCTTTCGCCAGTCGTTGCTGGTGCGCGCTCCGGACGCGGAACGTCTCGCCAGCCACGCCGACCTGACCGGTGATGTACGCGTGGGCGTGCTGGCCGGCACCACGGGCGAGTTTCGCCTGCTGGAACTGACCGGCCTGGTTGATGCGAACGGCGTGCTGGCCGCAGGCGCGCGCGTGGAAACACCCCAGGGCACGGTGGTTGCCGACGGTACCCCGGACTACGTTATCACCGCCGCGGGCGCGACGGAAAACCTGATCGGCAGGCAGCATCTCTACCCGCCTGACGAGACCATGCCGCAGGTGGTCTATCTGGGGGATGAATTGGGCGAAGTGGAACTCATCGCGGCCCTCCGCGCCGGCGAGATAGACGCCTTAGCCCGGGGCGAGATTGGCAACCGCGACACCGCGCACACCGCTGACGGCGCCTTGGTGGTGACGGCCCTCGATGCGGACGTTGAACATGGCGGCTTTACGCTCGCCGTGGAGGATGCCCCACTCGCCGCCTGCCTTGACGAAAAGATCAACTGGCTGACGGATAACCGGCGCATCGGCTACGCGGAGTGGGTGAGCGATCCGCTGGTCTTCATGCGCCGCGCTCAGATGTGGAATGAGGGAGCGCGCTGATCCGGCGCGCGGGCGTGGTACAGTTGGATATACTGAGAGGCATGTACGAAGCGCTAACGGAATTCTTGCAAGAATTTAGCAGCCAGTATCCACTGTTGTGGGCCTTGCTGGTCATGGCAATGGTGGCAAGCACGGCACTGAGCCTCTACGCCCTCTGGGAACTGGTCCTGCGGTGGGCCATATCTGCGTGGGCCGGCAGCCGGTCCAGGGCCAGCGGGCGAGGGTAAGCATGCTATTCCCCAACGCCGGCGTGACGGTTGACCCGGTGCTCCTCGTGTTGCTGGGTCTGATTGTCGGCACCCTTGGCGGCTTCTTTGGTGTAGGGGGTGGGTTCCTGATTACTGGGGGACTGCTGGTCTTTGGGGTGCCGCCCATCTTCGCGGTGGGCACCGGGCTCACCTTGGTGATGGGTTCCTCCATCATCAACATGCTAAAGCACAAGGGCCTGGGCCACGTGGACTTTAGGCTGGGACTGCTGATGGTCTGCGGCACCGTGCCCGGCGAGATTCTGGCCGAGCGACTGAACGTGGCCTTGCTCGAGGCGGGTATCATCGGCCCGGTGATCCGGTACGTCTACGTCATCTTCCTGGGCGCCCTGGGATCGTTCATCGTCTACGACTACTTCAAGGTGCGCCGCAGCAGCGGGGCGGCCGGCGACGCGGTGTCCACGGCAAGCCTGGCGCGCAAGGTGCAAGCGCTGCAAATTCCGCCCCATGCCATCTGGCTGCCGGGGCGGGGGATCACGCCAACCCGGGTAGCCTTGCCTCTATCTGGGATTCAGAGCATCTCGGTATTCGTGCCCTTCAGCATTGGCTTTGGCGTGGGCTTCATGGCCGGGCTACTAGGGGCGGGCGGCGGCTTCATCCTGATGCCCCTGCTAGTCTACGTGGTGGGCGTCCCCACCGTCATGGCCATCGGCACTGATCTCTTCCAAATCATTATCACCGGCTCGGTGGGTACCTTTATCTACGCCCTGGGCAACCACGTGGACTTGCTCATGGCGATCATCATGCTGGCCGCCGCCTCGGCGGGAGCGCAGGTCGGGGCCACGGCAACCCGCTTCGTCGAGCCCGGGCGGATACGCGGGTTATTTGGCGTGACGGTGCTCAGCGGCGGCGTGGCGGTGGCACTGAAGGAGCTTTCCGAAAGCGTGAGCCGCCTGCACTTTCTGGACACGGTGGCGGCGGTGCTGCTGCTGGGCGTCTCCGGGGCCATCTGCTTGGTGATTGCCGGGTTGCTGCTGCGGGCGGCTCGCAAGAAGCCGGCTCCCGATGAGGTGAGCGCCTGATTCGACCGCACTCTCTTGCGTAGAGCCAGTACCTGCTGACGGGTCGCGGGAGAATCGTAATAGAGGTAGCTGCCGTCATTTCTTGCATCCTCTTTCCGTCGACATGAATGCTATACTTAAGTTCGCTCGCATTGTCTTCTGTCCTCTCGCACTTGACCGTCTGTTAGCCGCGACTGTAGGTGCCCAGCAAGACGCACTTTGAACTTGCTGTTTGCCGAGAAACGCAGCAACGCAAGAGATTCACACAATCTGGGGAGACCGATTCATGCCCGCTGAAATTGGAATTGTCCGCGTACCGGCCACAACTATGGAAGAGTTCGACACGGAAGCATTCTGCAAAGTCGGCATGCTGCCGGGGGAAGCATCACTCGTGGCGCAGTCGCTGGTGCACGCCGATCTCACAGGCGTCTTTACCCACGGCAGCAACTTTCTGCCGTTGTACACCAACTGGATCCAAGTTGGATCGATTGACCCGACGGCTTCGCCTGAAGTCGTGTCAGACAACGGCGCCACGGCCGTCATCAGCGCGCGCAATGCTATGGGGCAGGTGGCGGGAGTTCAAGCGATGGACCTGGCAATTGAGAAAGCCAAGCAGTTCGGCATTGGCGCCGTGGGTGTGCGGGAGAGTAATCACTTTGGCGCAGCCGCGTACTACACCATGCGCGCCATCGACCACGACGCCATCGGCTTCTGTTCAACAAACGGCATTCAGGTCATGGCGCCCTACGGCGGCGTCACGCCCAGCTTGAGCAATACGCCCATCGCCTACGCCATACCGGCCCACAAGGAGCGCCCGCTCATGCTCGACATGGCGGTGAGCGTCGTGGCAGCCGGTAAAGTGGCATTGGCGAAGCGCAAGGGCGAGTCAATTCCTCCCGACTGGGCCCTGACTGACGAGGGCGTTCCCACTACGGATCCCAGCATCGCCACGCTCATGGCGCCGGTGGGCGGTCCCAAGGGCTACGGCCTGGCGGTGGTGCTCGACGCGCTGTGCGGCGTGCTCACGGGCGCGCTCTTCGGTCAGGACGTGCGCCGGGGCGGCATTCCCAATACGCCGCAGGCCATGGGCCAACTCTTCATGGCGCTCGACATCGGCCACATGATGCCCGTGGAGGAATTCAAGCAGCGTATGGACGTCCAAATCCGCCAAATGCGCGATTCCGATAAGGCCAAAGGCGTCGACCGCGTTTACCTGCCCGGCGAGATTGAATTGGAGCGCAAAGAGCACTTCTTGCGCGACGGTATAGCCTTTGCAACTCAAATCGTGGAAGACCTGGATGCCATGGCAGAAGCCCTTGGCATTTCCACACTAGCGACGCGCCTCTAAATATCTGAGCAGTGGCCTGCGAACCTATGGTGAGCCACGACATGCACTTATTTCGCCAGCACCACTAACACGTAGCGTTGAAGGCTTAACCTATGGCCCACCAGGAGCCGTTAGGGTACGATCGAGTCGGTGATTCGTACTGTATAGTGAAAGACCTCGTTAAGGAAGCGAGTCCAGGGCTCGCCATCGTGCGCCAATTCGTCAAGCAAGAATACCTTTACAATGCCCTTGGCATTCAGTCTGGATCTCATTTCCTCAGTTACTACGCCTACAACGAGAAAATTGACGCAGTTAGCAGGGGTTGCCTCAAAGCTCTTCTGCATTGCACCCAGCCGTTCCAGCGCTCCCGCAGGATCCTTGCCTCCCTTGATCTCTATCGTTGCGACATCTTCACTTTGTTTCTCGGTCCTAAATCGGAACAGAACGTCGGGCTCGGAACCGAAACGCATCCCATAGCCACGTGGTAGTTCGAATTGTGTCCCAGAATCATCTTCTTTCAGAATCAGTCCTTCACTCTTGAGCCAGTTCTTGATCCGGGTTTTCACCAGTTTCTCAGCATCCTGACCGATGATGTTGCGAAACGTCCCATCTAGCCCAATGCCCATATTGGCGATTATGTTCCTATAACCGTCCTCCAAGGTCCAATTGGTCGTACCTTCGATGATCGAGGAGATAGCCGCGTTATAGAGCCGAGCTACTTTCAAGCTCTGTTCGTCTCCAATAGGAGTTTTGCGAGTCCCATCTTCCCAAGAAGCGATTGGCACTGCGATGTCGGCAACTCTTTTCTGCGGCAGCAATGCTATCCCGCGGTAGTACTGTGATGTCTGTGGATACTCCTGGAGAAGTTTAGGATGGGCGAATACGAGCTTGGGATCAATTTCTGAATCAGTTATGAGTTTCCAGGCTTGCTCACTAATCATAAGCTCTTCGAATGGAGAGAAAACCAAGCTTGCAGCAAAGCTCTCAACCAGCTTTCTCAGTACCTGATCTGTTCGCTGCCGGATTCTCTCCGACATCAGGGTTGATCGTATGAGTGCATCCTCCAGACTTGTCACTTGCGCACCCACCTATACACGCACTTTCTGATTTCACGCCTACCGAACCGACCCATCTGCTGACTTGAGTTTCCCTTGCCACGGGGCAGCTTCCAGATGTTTTCACAAGAGAATCCTGACTGCTCAGCGAAGTCTGACAAAATGAGATCTACCGGCACTTCTTCGCCATGATATTGGACATTGTCATTTACCATGATCACAGTTCCACCTGGCTGGATTAGTCGACCCAACTCTGCCACGACAATTGCCATCTCCTGGAAGTACCCTTCCAGCAGCCTAATCACATGCCTATTGCTCAACTCACCAACGTGCCGATTGAGAATAGTGAGAACCTCATGAAGAGCTTCCTGATCCTGGTACATTCCGATAGCATCGTTCAACAGACTAGGCGAACGGTCGTACACTTGGCGTAGCCACAAGAGTTTCGTCCTATTCTCAACGGTCGCGGACAACATCTGCTGTCTCAGGTCTACGAATTTCGCTTGGTCATACCCAAGCCAAGCAAGTTCTAGGGCGTAGGTGCGGGTGTAGTCATACCTATTGGCATAAGGCGGCGACGTTATCGCCATATCAAAGCTTGCATCCTCTAGCTGCTGCATTGAGTCCAAACATGATCCGACAACCAACTTAGGTGCACTGCCCCCATACTCTTGCTTGAGTATCTCCATATCCTGAATCATCTCGAATAGCCGCGCTTCCACCGCCTGCTTAAACGTAGGGATTGGCCCTTTGTGCATTTTCGCTCTAAGCGTTCTACCCGATCGATAATCCCACCTTAGGTATTGACCATCTTTTCGGGTAAAGCTAACGTCTTCCAAGACCGTCATACATGCCACGTTTAGCAGGGCTCGAAGGGCGCTGTCGTCTACTTTAGAAATAAACTGTCGAGCTTTGGCAATTGCGATCTCCGTCTCTTGTGGAAAAGCTGCTTTGGTAATGTCAACATGTGGAAATGCGAATTGAGACGGGGCAAGCTCACTGGAAGCCACACGTCCAACTAAGTCGACACTTGCAGCTTCGAGTGCTGGCTTCGTAACGCCATTGGCAGCATGGGTGATTGCTTTGCCTACCGAGACGCCCACAGGCATAATCTCTATGCCTGTCGCCATAATCCCCTTGCTCCCGGCAATCAGGGGTGTGGTTCCAATGCCTGCAAATGGATCAAGTACGGACGTTGGTCTGTGCTTTTCGACAAACCGCTCAACAAGCCCGCGGGAGAAGCCCTCTTTGTACTTCATCCAACGAAATCCAGGGACTTTGCGATTTCCTTGAAATGAGACTGCTTTGCGCGTGAAATCTGAGTTTACAGAGATGCGGCTCCTGAATCGCTCGTAAAGCGTCCTACGTCCCTTTACACTTCCACCATTCGGAGACTGCACAGGTTCCACTAGTTTCGTCTCCTGCCAATTGGAAGGACATCGCGGAAATCGGTAAGGAATTGAAAATGAAGGTGCAATTAAACCTCAACACAACTATCGAAGATTTCTCAGTGAGATGCGGCATCAACTAAATCAGTTTCATGATAGTTAGGCTCGGTGAATTCGGTCAAGCCAGCCTTCAAGTCTTTGGAATTCCATTCCGGATTGGGCTCAACTGCGGTCCCAAGAGCACTAAGACCTCACAAATTGAGCGGAACCCAAATTGGCGCTTTGGAAAGAGACACCGACGCAATGATACAAAGATACCCTTAACGCGAAGCTTCTGGGACACAGGGTATGTGTGACCCAGAAGCAACCTCGAAAAAGTGTGCGTACTTTATAGGGTAGGGACCACGGTGGTGAGCAGTCGCTCCTGCACGCACGCCTCTTCTACGAGTGTCATAGTGCGCCCCGCGTCTTTAAGCAACAGCCATAGGCGTAAACTCTCAGTTCTCCTAGTTTTGCCCGTCACTGATGCCGCTAATGCGTGAACTAATGGTGTGCCAGCCGGAAGCGCCATTGGGCGCGGGCTCCAGCTCCGTTTCATCCTGTAGCTCGCCGGTGCCGTCGGTGGCGCGCACCCGAATTGTATAGCCGGCCGCAACCGGCGGTTCCCACGTGATCTTCCACTGCACCCATGACAACTGGCTGAGCACCTTGCCGAGCTCCGCTTCTATCCAGTCGCTCTCGTCGATGCGGACTTCCACCTTGCTAATGCCGCGGTTGCCGGCAAAGGCGATGCCTCCGATCAACACTTCTCGGTCTACTTTGGCGCTTACTGTAGCACCGTTACGCGGCGCATCGATGCGAGACATTGTCTTGTAAATGGCTTCATCGCTCCAGCCCCGCTGCTGCCAGAAGCCCTTGAAGTCGTGGTCCACCGGTTCGATCCGCGTCAGCCACTTCACGTTCTTCATGCCGTAGATGTTGGGCACAATCAAGCGCGCTGGAAAACCGTGGTTGTTCGGCAGTATCGCACCATTCATGCGGTACGCCAGAAGTACCTCGGGATCTTGCGCCTTTTCCAGAGGGATGCTCTCCTGGTACCCGTCTGCCGCGTGCAAGACGATGTCCTTCACGCCCGGTTGGATGCCCGCTTGGACCAGCAGATCCCACAGTGATACGCCTTCCCACAGCGCACAGCCGATGAGGTCTCCACCGACCGCGTTGCTGATGCACTGCAGTGTCGCGTATTGCTGCTGGCTGGGCATGGCCGTCAGCGCATCGTAGTCCAGAATCATCTTGTTGTCCACCATACCGGTGATGGTGAGACTCCAGTCCTTCACGTCAACGGTAGGATCGATGTTGTTCTTGGAGATTACGTAGAACTGGTCGTTGGGCGTGACCAAGGGTTCCAGTCCCTCAAAGCCTTGCTGGAATATGGGGAGCGTCTCGCCGCTGTCGGAAACTGTAGTTTCTTTTGATGGTTCATTGAAAATGGCCTGCGCTTGTGCAGCAAACGATCGCTTGAGCGCATAGGCGCCGCCTAAAGCCAGCCCGGAAACAGCCAACGGCGCCAGCGACCGACGGGACAACACGCCCTCAGAGGCTGTTTCAGAATCCTCAACGACAAAGGGTTGCCGGACGTACGCAAGCACAAACCCAAAAGCCAGGTAGGCAATGATGTCGATGGCAACGGCAGCAATGGCCGGTGAGGATGCATCCATGCCGAAGAAGCCGCGCTCCACGAATGGCGAAATCGTGACTGAGTGGACTAGCCACAGCAACCCGCCGATGCCGAGGCCGTACAGCAACGCCGTCGGCGTTCCGCCACTGCTATCTTTTGCACCAAGTAGAGCCAGCAGCCGGCCATAAAGTAGCCCAAATAGGCCACCCACGCCAACCATTCCAATGAGTATCGCGTAGAAATTCAGGGTCTTGGCCAATGAGCCAAATATCTGAATCACCGCCTCAAAAAGGGCAGGCGGAATAAAGCTAAGAATGCTTTCAATCACCGCCTCCGGCAAGGCCGGAATCTGCCAGATGAAGCGTGCGACAAAATAGACCGCGAGTAAGGCTACTGTGGCTATGGCGCCGGACAGAAACTCTCTGCGCCACGGTACGGTAGACTGCATGGATGTCCTCCTCAACTCCTACGTTCGGATGCCTTGACTTCATCGTAGCATAGCGATATTGGGCAAGCATCCCTCCCACTTAAGAAGTTCTTAAGAAAAGCTCCTTTTAAGAAGAATAGCCGCCGGGTGGCAAAACGGTGACAAACAGCGTAGACTTGTGAGGAATAGGTAGAGTATGCTATTCGCTAAAGTAGTCATGCGCTCATTGCAGCGCATACTTGATTCGCAAAACGCTTGCAGGCGCCCGCAGGACGGAGGTAACCGCCTCATGAAGAATGGATTGGTCCCATCTGAACACTCGCGTCGAACTGTGCTACGCACGCTGGGCGCATTTGGCCTTGGCGGCGCGGCAACGCTCTTCTCTGCGTGCTCCGGCATAAACCGCCGCCGCTGCGACGGCCCGTGCGTTCCCACGCCTACGCCGTTTATCCCAATCACGCCGACTCCGGTGGAAGGTCCCAAACCCATCATCCGCAGTCCGGGGCTGGTGACATTTTGGACCTGGGCCACAGGACCCACCCAGCAGTGGCTCACTGACGTACACAACCTGTTTGCTGCCCGCACGGGCAACACACTCGAGCCGGTATTTCTCGGTAGCCAACGCGAGGTGGAGAATAGGCTTGCACAAGCTACGGCAGCGGGCACAGGCGGTCCGGACGCTGTGCACGTGCCCATGGGAGCGCTTCCAAGCTGGGCGGAGGCATCGCTGGTGCGAGACCTCACCCCTTACCTCGAGTGGCCGCGCACCGTAAACCTGCAGCAATTCGTGAAAGGCGTGCTCCCGTACGCTACTGTGAACGGCAGTGTGTACGCTGTCCCCTACGATGATCCCCAGGCTATCGGACTGGCGCTAAACGTGAAGCACCTGGAAGATGCCGGCATGACCGTAGACGTGGAAGCCTTCAAGCAGTGGGGTTGGGGAAACCTGCGGGAAGCTGCCGCACAGCTTACCCAGCGGCAAGGCGACACCGTCACGCGTCCTGGGATGCACGTGAGCTCCAACTGGCTCCAAGTCCTGACCTGGCTCTACAGCAATAACACCGGGTTCTTCCAGAATAACGCCGATGGCGGGTCGGTGGTGGTGAACAATGCCGATGCGCAAGCAGCGCTTCAGTTCCTGGCTGACATGGTCTCTGAGGATAAGGTCAGCGGCGATCCGTCGCCATTCGTGGACACGGCAAACCTTTTCGTGCGCGGGCGCACCTCGATGGCGGTGGTGAATGCGGACGCGATCAATCACGCGGTGCGTGTGCAGTCGGAAGAACAATCCGACGATCCGGAATTGCAATTCCACTGGCTGCCGCTGCCCAAGGGTCCGAGTGGCAGCGCGGGCGCGACTCAGGTGTGGTCGCACCAGATTGCCATTCCGGAAGTCGCCGGCAATCCAACGTCCGGGTGGGACCTCCTGACGTTCCTCTATACCAGAGAAACGCTCCAGGACTACCTGGGCAACACCAGCATGACCCTGCCGTTCAAACCCCAGTGGAAATATCCCATGGCCAAGCTGGTGACAAACTTTACGCCCACCTATACGGAGTACCTGGACCTGCTCGATCAGGAAAGCCCCTCGCCGGTGCAGGGCCGCCAAGCCCTGGGGCGCAATCTGGCCCTGCCGCTGCGCCAAGCAATCTCCGGTCAGGTGTCCGTCGCGGATGCCATGCCTGCGATCGAACGAGCCGTGCGCACGGCAGTCTCGTAGCAAGCGGTTCGAGAAGTCTGCATTGACGAGAAGGACTGCCGGTAGCGCAGGTTCGCAACCTGCGTCTGCTTCTTACCTTGCCGTGCATGGGCGCCAGTAGCGTAGGCTCGCTCGGAGACATGCGCGCGACCTGTGCCCGCTGCCGTGTATGATCCGGTAGCGTAGGTTTGCAACCTGCGCCTGCCGGTATCGTAGGTTTGCACGGGATCTGCGCGCAGCCGTGTACCTTCCGGTAGCGTAGGTCCGCACAGAGACGTGCACGCAACCTGCGTCCGCTTGTTGCCTTGCCGAACAAGGTTAAACGAGCAATTGCCCAACGTCACAATAGTGTTGATCCACTTTGGCACCGGCTTCTGGCAAGAAGCCGCCGCGTGTCACAGCCACCACCATCCCTCCGTCGGTCCGGCTGAGCATACCAACACAGCAGCGCGGCATGTGTAATACAAAGAGAGCAGCGTCA
This sequence comes from Chloroflexota bacterium, assembly GCA_026710945.1. Taxonomy (NCBI): domain Bacteria; kingdom Bacillati; phylum Chloroflexota; species Chloroflexota bacterium. The sequence goes on along the minus strand of JAPOQA010000067.1, from coordinate 7,142 downwards.
ACACTCTGGTGGACGCTGCTCTCTTTAGTTTGTCGCTTGGCGGAGGGGGAGGGATTCGAACCCTCGGTGGAGCTATTAACCCCACTGTCGCTTAGCAGGCGACCGCACTAGACCAACTATGCGACCCCTCCATGCGCTCCTGTGCGTAATCCGAAGACCTTAAGGTCGGTCCCCGAAGTTGCGCGGAGCTACTCTCATTATAGCCTATCGGGCAACTTGCCCATCGACCGTCAATGCCGGCTCTTTCGACAGCACGGCGTCGCGAGCAGTTCATGGGAGCTTTGGCTTTGATTCCTATATTGCAGGCCAGGGGCAAGGAATTGGGGCGGTTATCGCAAATCTTACTTGAAGCCTAGCCGCTGAACTCTGGTTCTTGGAATCAGTCGCGCTTCCCCTTCCCACCTTGCTAAGTGGTGAAAGAAGATCAGAACCAAGCATGCCTCGACATCCGGCAACAGTGGACCGCCCACACTCCCCTGGATTCCGGCTTTCGCCGGAATGACGATTCCAATCTTAGGCTTATTGTGGGACTGACGACTCGGCTCTTGCGCCGTCTCAAACCATTGCGGTAGCTCAACATCAACGGCGGAGGGGGAGGGATTCGAACCCCCGGACCTTTCGGTCAATGGTTTTCAAGACCATCTCCATAAACCACTCGGACACCCCTCCAAGTCATGGTTCTATTGAATTATACCGCAGAATCATCCATCCAAATGAGGTCTCGATGCCACTGCGCAAGAGCATGGCGAACAGCATGTGCATGGAGGGATACGTGACGATCCGATGACAACCAAGAACGATGAAATCTGTCACGCCTCAGCAGTTTCCTCTTCTGCGTCCGCCGGTTTGCCGAGGTTGAAGCCGCCTGCTTCCGTGAAACTCAGAACCACGCCGTCGAGAGTGCGCATACTTAGCTTATCGACCAACACCTTCAGGCCGTGCTGTTCGCTGACCTCGTCATTCTTGCCGGGATTCTCCTCGCTCGACATGCCGAATTGCATGCCGTCCGCGCCAGGGCGTATGAACACCCGCAGGTACATTTCGCCCTCGCCTTCCGATTCCATTTGCGACTTGATGAGTTGCGCCGCAGCTTCCGTAATCGTGAACATACATCCTCTCCCAGGTGTGGGATTCTGTGGTGGCTTTCGAATTCAGGCTAAAGCGTAGCACGCGGCTGATACGCCGTAAATGCGATAGACAATGTCCCATCCGCGCGTGAGCGTTAGGGTTGGCTTGCTTCAACCGGCCGGCTAACCAGCGAAGTAGCTCTAAGCAATGACCTGGAACGCAATTCCAGGAGCAGACGGCAAGCTGGAAAACTCATCGAGGAACGCAGAATACCGGGCCGCTTCCGGTCGAGCGCCCCCGAGCACCGACTCGTCCGCGAGTGAGTACCCCCGCCGTTGCGATGGCAGGCACCCGGTAGTGGCACATGGCCTTGCGCTTAGGTATTCTTTACAGGTATAGACGAAAAGGCTCTCGGGCAATGGTGTTGCGCGAGCCCAAAGCCTCGCATACGCTATCCGCTGCGCATCGAATTGTGAAGTGCCGGGTCAGCCAGCAGTCTGCCGCGAGTTGGGAAAGACGCAATGAGCACCGACATAGAACCGCGCTTTGATCGCTCTCAGATCACCGAGGCCGACATCGAGTACCAGCGTAATCATCAGAACATGCGCAACTGGTTCTGGTACTTCATTGTCGGCGGCCTTATCCTCTTGCCGCTCTTCCATCTCTATTTGGGACTGCGCGTCAGCGGGCGCCAGCCGCCGCGATCAGGGCCGCTGCTCATCATCTGCAACCACCGGAACAACCTTGACCCGTTTGCCATGGGCGTAGCGTGTCCCCACCGCGCGCTCACATTCATGGCCAAGGTGGAGCTCTTCCGCAACTCAATATTGCGCTTCATGCTGCCCCGTTGGGGAACATATCCAATCATCCGCCAAACCAATGACGTGCGCAGCGTGCGTATTCTCATGCAATTGCTCAAACAAGACGAAGCCGTCGTACTCTTCCCGGAAGGCACGCGCAGCCGCACCGGCGAGGTCGGACCGTTCAACTCCGGCTTTGTGCGCATTGCGGTGCGCCAGCGGGTGCCCATAGTCCTCGCCGCTATTCGGAACACCGAAAAGGCGTTGCCGAGGGGCAGCCGGTACCCCATCCCACGGGTGGGCGTTACCGTGACGTTCGCTGAGCCGCTTGAACTCGACGAGCACTATGGCAAGAAACTCACGGGAGACGAGGCAGACGCCGTTGCCGAGTCTCTGCGGCAGCGGCTCATTGCATTGCTTGATGAGCGTGTGCCCGCCTAATGCAAGTCGACTTTATATTGGAATTCTTTGCCACGGTTGCTGAAGCCGTGGACGAGATTGCAGAATATTAGCGCCATATCGTCTTGACGGAAGGTCTTGGGAGCGCAGGTTGAAGACCGCGATACGGCCAAGCTCACATCGAGCGGTCACGCAAATGTTTAAGCGCCGCAGATTTTATAACTCGCCACATGGAAGCATTCCATTCACAAGCCAAAGTCTACGCGCGTTACTCCCACTCGGCCGGCAGAAGCAGATGATTGTTTCAGCCGACTCTTCTCCGGTACAATGAGAGCAGGCATGCGGATAGCAGAAAGCACTCTATGAACATCATCCTGGCAAAAGAAATGGGGTTTTGCTACGGCGTCAAGCGGGCCATCGAGATGACCCAGGCCGTAGCGAAAGAGAAGGGCGAGATTCATACGCTGGGGCAGCTTGTCCACAACCCCTCAGTGATAGAGAAACTTCAAGATGATGGCATTAACGTCGTTGGCGACATGGAGGCTATTCCGCAGGACGGCATCGCCACCATCACTGCCCATGGCACCGGCAAAGCGGTCACCGCTCAAATAGCGGAACACAATCTCGAGCTCTTGGATGCTACCTGTCCCATCGTTTCGAAAGTGCACCGCATCGTGCAGGAGCATGCCGAGCGCGGCTATCAAATTCTCATCTTCGGCGACCCCACCCATAAGGAAGTGCGCGGCATTCTCGGCTGGTCGGATGGCCGCGGAGAAGCCGTGGCGAGCGCCGAGGCGCTGGACTCCGTGCGCTTGCGCCGCAAAATCTGTTTGGTCTCTCAAACCACACAGACGGTAGAGCGGTTTCAAGCAGTCGCCCGTCGTCTCATGGACCTGGCGCTTGAAGACGCGCTTGAAGTGCATGTCGTCAACACGCTCTGCTTCGCAACCACCAAGCAACAGGCAGCCGCACGCGACATTCTCCCCCAGGTGGACGTGATGGTCGTAGTCGGCGGCCGCAATAGTGCCAATACCACCCACCTTGCGGAGATCTCCCGCGAGGAAGAAACGCCCACCTACCACATTGAATCAGCGGCCGAACTCGATCCTGCCTGGTTTAAGCACATGGAGAGCGTGGGCATCACCGCAGGCGCTTCGACACCGGATTGGTCGGTGCAGGAAGTCGTGGCCTGGCTCAAAGAGCTTGACGCAGTTGCGTCCTAGCCGGAGCCTGTAACCGGCTTGCGCGCTGTCCCTCGGGTGAGCAATGCCCAAGCCCAAAGTGATTAAGACAGGCGCAGCCGCTCCATTTGAGTTGCAATTCTGCGTGGCGACCCCCTGTACCATGAGTCTGTGGCGCCTCCACCTACTTTCTTCACCGCCCGAGCGGTACGCAGTGGCGGCAATTTGCACCGTCTAACTGGTGTATAATTTGCTTAGCTTCCTGGAAATCCCGCACATTGGAAGCGAGCACGCGTGCCATCAAACACGGGATCTTCACCTATCAATGCAAAAGGGGCACAATGTGTGCCCTGTCACATTTCGGCGGATCGTCACTATGAGCGCGACAACAAATCAAGCTGACTTTGAGACTCCATTTGCAGGTGCCACTACCGCCCCAAGCGGAATCGTCGCACTCATAGGACGCCCGAACGTGGGCAAGTCCAGCATCTTCAATCGGCTCCTCGGGCAACGACAGGCCGTCGTTGAAGACATACCCGGTACGACCCGCGACCGCGTCTACGGCGTAGTGCAATGGCAAGACCGCGCTTTCACCGTCACCGACACCGGGGGCATAGCCGAAGAGCGTGATAAGCTCGCTGAGTCCGTGTACGAGCAGGTGCAGGCAGCCATAGAAGAGGCTTCCGTCATCATCTTCGTCGTGGATTCACCGGCCGGCATCACACCACAGGACCATGAAATCGCCGCGCTCCTGCGCACCACGAAGAAGCCCGTTGTGATTGCCGCGAACAAAGCCGACAACGAAAACACCCATCTGCAAACGTATGAGTTCTACTCTTTAGGGATAGGTGACGTGATTTCGCTCTCGGCGCTGCACGGACTTGGCACGGGTGACCTGCTGGATGCGGTCTGCTCACATCTTCCCAAAGACGAGGCAGAAGAATCTGATCTAATGCTTCCCCGGTTCGCAATAGTGGGGCGGCCGAACGTGGGAAAATCGGCGCTGCTCAACGCGCTGCTCGGACACGAGCGCACGATCGTCAGCGATGTGCCCGGCACCACCCGCGACGCCATCGACAGCGTTGTCAACTACGGCGACGATACGGCGGTACTCATCGATACCGCCGGTATACGGCGGCGGGGCAAGGTGCAGCACGGCGTAGAATCCCATAGTGTGCTCCGCACACTGCGCGCTCTGGAGCGCTGCAACGTCGCACTCCTTCTCATTGACGCCGCTGAAGGACTGACTGCGCAGGATTTGCATATTGCTGGTTATGTCAATGAAGCCTACAAGGGTCTGGTCGTGCTAATTAACAAATGGGACCTTGTTGACGCCGATGCCGGAGAAGTGAAACGAATGGTACAGAGCCGGTTGCGCTGGATGCCGCACGCGCCGCTAGTAGTCTTGTCTGCCAAGACCGGCTATCATCTTAACCGTGTGCTGCCGGCTGCCATGCGGGTCTTTATCGAACGCGGCAAACGCATCACGACCGGCACACTCAACCGCGCCTTGCGCGAGTGGTTGGCCAACCGTACCCTCTCATCGAAAAGACGGCGACTTAGTATCTACTATGTGACCCAAGCGAGTACACATCCACCGACGTTCATCTTCTCCGTAAACGATCCTACTCTCGCTCACTTCTCGCACCGCCGGTTCTTGGAAAACAGAATCCGGCGGCACTTTGGTTTCGACGGGACGCCATTGCGGCTTGTCTTTCACGACCATCATGGCTGACCTCCTTTCATACGCCCTCTACTTCATTGTTGGCTACCTCGCCGGGTCTATCCCCAGCGGGTGGCTCGTTGCCCGCCTCTTTCACGAAACGGACATTCGTGAGCACGGCAGCGGGCGCACAGGTTCTACCAACGTGTGGCGCACGTTCGGCGTAGCCGCGGGAATTGTGTCTTTGCTTGGCGATACGCTCAAGGTGATATTGCCGCTGGTCGCCATCCGCTTACTCTTCGAAGGCAATTCGGAAGGCGAAGCCATAGTCGCCTTCGCGGCAATCATCGGGCACAATTGGCCCCTGTTCATCGGTTTTCGCGGCGGCAGGGGCATCGTGCCGGGAGCCGCGGGCCTTGCCTTCATGGTGCCGCTAATTGTGGCGTTACTTTGGGTGGTGTTCTTGCCGGTCATGTTGATAAGCCGGCATGTCTCCCTCGCTTCTCTTACAACAGTTGCCGCCGCTCCGATTCTTATCGCAATTGCAATGCAATGGTTCCACGTACCCGTGGTGTATTTGGTCTACGCAATCATTGGCGGCATCGTCATCATCGTGCAGCACCGTGACAATATAGCGCGGTTGCTCGCAGGCACCGAGCGCCGCATCTCACTGGGACGCCGGGGCTCATGACCCCAGCGCCCACAGGCGTTCAGGAATGCAATCCGTGCTATCAGTAGACGATCCCGGCGAAGTCCCGCACGAGTTTGACCGCGCGTCCGATGCGAATCGAGAGTCCGCTCCAGTCGTTTCCATCACCGCTCTCCGTCCCCAGGGAGCTAAGCAAGCCTACATCAAGGTAGAACTGAGCAGCGGCGAGCGCCTGCGATTGCGCTCGGAGACCGTTGCATCACGCGGACTAAGCGTTGGCGACTTCGTCGATCCCGCTGCCATTCTTGCCTGGCAACGTGATGACAGTAACCGTCGCGCCGTGGAAGCCAGCTTGAACTTCGTCTCCTATCGCCCTCGCAGCTCCAAAGAGGTGGCCGACCACTTGCGCAAGAAGTCATTCGATGGGCCGGCGCGCGAACACGCAATCAGCCGCCTGCAAGAATTGGGGTACCTGGACGACACGGCATTCGCCCGCTTCTGGATAGAGAGCCGTGACACGCATCGCCCCAGGGGGAGAAGGGCGCTCGCATGGGAACTGCGAAAGAAGGGCGTTGCTGAGGAAGTCATTGAAGACGCTCTGGCGCGATTTGGGAGCGACGAGGCGACTTTGGCGCGCCAGGCCGCACGCAAGCGCGCAGCCACACTCAAGACCGCCGATCCCGGCAAGTTTCGCCAGCAGCTTGGCGCGTTTCTTGCCCGCCGGGGTTTCAGCTACGAGGTGATCGAGCAGGTTGTGGATGAACTCTGGGAAGAACCGGGTATCGCTGAATCTCGTTGGTCGGAACCGGTTGAATGATGACTGCGCAGCGGCTTATGATGTATACAACAGGGGATGCAAGACAGGAATCCGTTCATGGTTCGACAGGCTCACCACGAACGGATTCAACCAGGAGAGCAATCATGGCCAGCTCTACACCCACATTCAAATTCACGTACCAAGACTACCGCAACACGCCGGATGATAAGCGCTACGAGTTGTTGGATGGAGACTTAGTTATGGCGCCAGCGCCCGGAGAGGCCCACCAAAGGACTTCCAGAAAACTTACCATGCTGCTAGGGCTGTCGGTTGAACGTACCGGTGTTGGCCACGTCTATGCTGCTCCTTTCGACGTAGTGCTCTCAGACACAGATGTAGTCCAGCCCGATTTGCTGTTCATCTCCAACGAGCGGGAACACATCATTACTGACGAGAACATCCAAGGCGCGCCCGACTTGGTTGTTGAAATCCTCTCTCCTTCCACAGCAGAGCGAGACCAGACCTTCAAACGCTCGCTTTACGCCAAACACGGCGTGAAGGAATACTGGCTGGTGGACACCGATGCCAAGACGGTGACGGTCCTCCTGCGGAATCCCCAAGGCTT
>JAPOQA010000066.1 GCA_026710945.1 Chloroflexota bacterium | reverse complement strand
GATTGCTAAATTGCTGCCCCCGCCGCCAATCCTCCCGGTTAGCAAAGGTTTGCAACCTGCGTCCCCCGCCGATGGTCTCGATTGCTGAATGACTGCGCCCGCCGCCTATTCTCCCGGGTAGCGCAGGTTTGCAACCTGCGTCCGCGCCAATTCTTCCGGCTGCCTCTCTTGCTCCGCCCTCATTCCGTAGCGCGCAGGCGGTCCAATTTGCCCGGCCAGGCGAGCATGCGCTCGTCGGCGGTGATGAGTGTGTGGCCCTCCAAAGCGGTGGCTACGATGAGGCGGTCGGCGGGATCTCCGTGCATGTCCGGCAGAAGGCCAGCGCGAGTTGCCACACGTCCATCCACAGGAATCTCGATCACACCCTGATCGAGCAGATCACGCCGCCAGGCAGCGAGCTCAAAACGCAGGGCAAGCTGACCCTTCTGCATGCGCATGCCGACCTCCCAGAACGAAATGGCCGAAACCGCCGCCTGCCCCTCTGCCAGCGCCCGTGCAATGGTCTGGCGTGCCTGCCTCCCCAGCCTCCGGTCGCCCTGCTCCTGCCAGAGCAGAACATGAGTATCGAGGAGAATCAAAACAGGTCGCTCGCGGTATCGTCTGCGTCCTCAAACCACCCCGCCGGCATCGGTTCCACGATGTTTTCTAAGCTGCGGATGTTGTCGCGGTTGCGGCCAAATTCCATCTTGGATTTCTCCCGGTACGGCGCCAGCCGCGAGACCGGCCGGCCGCGCTTGGTGATGATGATCTCCTCACCACTCGCCGCCACCTCGTCCATGAGCTGCAAACACTTCGCCTTGAACTCCGACGCCTTCACCATCCGCGCGCCACCGGTGTTAATGCTGTTGTCGTCTGCCATGCCCCGCCATTCTGGTCTGGAGGAATTTGGTTAATTGTACCATAGTCATGACCATGGTCATAAGCGAAGGGCTGCCTCGTCTTGTCCCCTCTCCCTGGGGAGAGGGCTAGGGTGAGGGGAAAGACTTCAATCTGGTCTATCCTACGGTTCGGCAGAGCCATGCAAACATCGACTCAGAGAGGGAATCAGAAGCTACGCAGCCGGCCCTTAGGTAAAGAGTGCCTTAAGCCAAGCGACGAATGACTGGCAGAGCGCGCCGTCAACTGCCAAGTCGCGCGCGCCAATTGCCGCGCCCATGAGGCGAGGATCCTCGCGCGTCGCTAGCCAGGCATGGACCTGCGCTCTCGCCTTCTTCTTCTCGCTGAACTTCCTCTCCGCACACGCTATGCCGTCGATGTAGCTTTGCGCCAAGGGCCAGACCGCATCGCAAGCGGGGATCATCTGTGCAACGAAGTCTTCAAGTTCGCCCGACGCGGCGTTGTCCGGCATCAGCCACACACCCACGCGCGGACGGCTTTCGACGATCGTGCCGGAAGGGTCGGGGCTGTCGGGCAAGTGGACTTTCGCAGACGCAAGCCGGCCTTTCACTGCGTCCCAACGCGCGCCCACGTTGTCGTTGGCATCCACCAGAATGCCCATTGCCTGTAGGCCAGGAGCCTGGATTACAGTATCAACGGCATCAAGCAGTTTGTCCACGCCGTCGCTCACCTCGGTGTGAAAGGGTAGCTCCGCTGCGTGACGGTACCAGACGTGCTGCGCCACGTGCTTATCGTCCGGTCCTTCCACCAGCAGCACGCGGCTCGGCGGCGCGCCAGAGGGTCGGGTCATGCGCTACCGCACCTCAATGCCTTGTTCCGCCGCGACTCGGAGTTGGCGCTCCGAGTATTCCACAGCGCGAATCCCCTCGCCGTCGTTCTCCAGCCGCACCAGCGCGCCCTCCACGCCTTCCGCTGCCACCGCCGCCTGCGCGAAGCCCGCCACGCAGTCCCAGCTATGCGTGGTGGCAAAGACCTGCACGTTGCTCTCCTGCGCCGTCAGCAGCACCATGCGCCAGAAGTCGCGCTGGATAGTGTGGTGAATGCCGTTCTCCGCCTCGTCGATGAGCAGGAACCCGCCCTGGCTGTTGGCCAGCGCCAAAGCGACACCAAAGAGCCGCACTGCGCCGTCACCCAGACTCCGCAAAGGCACCGGCCGCTCCTGCCCCGCAATTCTCACCACCGCCCGCCGACCGAAACGAGATTTACTCTCATCGCCGATTACTGCGGCGCGCTCTACCGTGTCGCCATAAACCAGTTGCAGCGCCTCTACTGAGCGATTCTCATCATCCGTGAGCGCAACCTTGTCCCACATCCGTGCGATATCCATATTGCCCAGCGCGTTTGGACCCAGGGACTCGCACGGAATGACAGGCGGAAGTTCGGTTTCCTCAGAGAACTCAAGAGAACTCGATACTTTTCTAAGGCTGGACCGCGATGCGGCCTGTCCATCGTCACTGTACGTAATTCTGAACATCCAGCCATCATTGCCCAGCAAGATGGCACGAATGTCATTCTGCCACTTGGCCGCCTTAGCTCCGGCAACCGGTGTGGCTTCGACTCTCAGATATCTAGATGTGCCCGTTGGGCCAATGACAATGCCTTTGTCCGGGAGAATGTGCCGTCCATAGAATAGCGCTTCCCAGTCAGGACCGACCGATTTGTCACCGTCCTCAACGGCAGAACTCGTAAGTTCCTCACGGCTACCCAGTATGCTCAAGAGAACTGCGTGCTGGCCGCGCGCGGCATAGGTGCGGACGGCGTCTAGCACCGTCGTCTTGCCGACGCCGTTCTTGCCCGCGATGAGAGTCACGCAGCCCAAGCGCTCAATCGAAAGGTCTTGAATGCCGCGAAACCTTCTGATGGTTAGATTGGGGAGATGCAGATCATTTCCAGACACGGCAGTTATCTCTTCGCTCTAAGCCTCCACAAGGCGTGAAGCCTGAGAGTGGGGGTGAACCCGTTTCCAATCAAGAGAGAGCAACATGCGCTCCCTAGGTGAGGCTTCTTTCGCCTTGCTCAGTATACAAGAACGCTGACCGGGCAGTAGGCAAAGCAAAAACAACAAAGTCTGGGCACAGCCTGAGCCAATGCTACAAGCCTGTCATTCACCAAGGTATTCCTATCGGAATACTATATGTGGTATGATTGGAGAGCGACATTACTACATGTCGTTCCTCCGTTAGCAGTATTGAGCTCACCAAGCCCCTTTGCCGCTGAGGACGCATCGCGCGTTGCAAGATAGATATTCTGACCAACAAAGCCCACCCTTTGGGGGTGCAAACAGCCAGAGAAGGTAGCGACTATGCCTAGCCCTGCACACAAGAAACTGATTGAGCGCATCGAGAATCTCGACAAGGTTCCCGACGATGCGACAGAGTACGAGACTTGGATCAAGGCTAACGCACATCTAGGTCTGTTGCGGGATAACGAGAGAGAGGATGAACTGATTGTATATGGACTCGGTAGGTATTCATTCATCCATTCTGTTGTAGTTAGTTTAGATAATCTCACGTCCGTAGACCAAGAAGATCTGCTCCAATGGGGCGGCAACCCTTTCTCCTCTTTAGCCGGTTACAACTGGGGAAGTGAGCAAGATAGCGTCTGGATCGAGACTGACACTGATTGGGGCGCAAAGACTCTCAGTGACGCTCAGCAGCTAGTATTCGCTCGTGAAATCAAAGGGCTAAGAGGAAGCGACGCCTTGTACTATGAAGTACTCCAAATATATTTGCACGTAACTGACATTCATTGGCGTTCAGAACAGCACGCATATTGTCGATTTGACGAGAACGGAGATTTCGATCACATTGTTTCGGTTACGTCTAAAGAGGACAAAGGCAGCGTTACACTCGTATCTTTCAAGCGCGAACCTCTGGATCTGTATCTTGCCGCCTCGAATTCCGTGCTTATTCGTATGTTCGAATTTCCATTACGACGGCCGGAGAGATCTTTCGAAGTTCCAGACTGGCCTCACGAGCCCAAAGTGCTCAATGAGAGTGACAGTTTGATCTACCGACACTTTATCGATCCTGGAAAGGAGTCCCACACTCGCGGTGCTCAGATCATTCGCCCCCGCCGTCCAAAGAGCGAAATTTTCTCATCTTTGAAAGATAGTTGGTCTAGCCGCACAGAAGGGCCTTATGTTGATTTCTTAGCATGGGATTGGCGCAATAGACGCATCTCAAAAGTTTCTACTGACCCGGACTCTACTACCAACTACATTCAGATCCATGAGAACTCTCTTCCTCACGAACTTTCGATTGCCTTCTTTAGGCCCGAAGTGCTTCTGAGATATAAGGCTGATCAGGACAAGTACACGATCGGGTCTGGGATAATTACTTGTCGAAGCGCTTGGGAGTTGCGTAGTTACCATGTAAACGAAGTTAACCAGGTTCATGCCTATATCTGTGACCTTCGGGATCTGCCGCTTGGGGAACAGCAGTACTGGCTGAGTTTTAATGAGAGACCTAAGGCGGGGATTTCGCAAAGTGTCATTGAAGCCGACTTTAAGGGGGAATGGCCATCAGTTGCTGATCCCCTCCATGAAGTCCTGTTTATCGCGGAAGAATGGAAGTACTCAGATGTGACTTGGTGGAAGCTTCGTGATGAAGCTCTACTTGGTCACGTTAGCAAACCTCTAACGAACAGCCGACAAGAGTGGGCGGGAGCGTTTTCGGATCTTTCGAAAATGCTCATTGAGGGCTTTAAGGTCAAGGCAATTCGGGCAAAGCTCAGCGAAATGGGGATTGCCTTCTGCAAAGAGGAGAAGAGTCTGTCCCTTATTGAGAAAGTCCTAATCGGGCATGCCAAACTCGCCAATGGTGGAAATCTCAACGGTTTGAGGGAGGTTCACGATATCCGATCCAAGGTTTACGGGCATTTCGGCGGAAGTGATGCTGATGCTTTAGCAAAGAACGCATTGCAAGAGCACGATACATATACTGCTCATTTTGAAAGTGTCTGCGAGACCGTTGCGGATGAACTCAAGCTGATTGAGCAAACCTTTTCGTGAGAGTCCCTAACGCTGCCTGTCGCTGAGCACGGGTGTTAGATGATCAGCTTGGCGGTTTTGGGGCGGGGTTTGCCGCCGTGCCTATCCCGATTGCGCAACAGCGGCGTCAATCGGAACAGTCAAAGGAGAAAGCACCTTGATACTTGTATTTGCTGGAGCCGGCGCGTCAGCAGCAGTCAATCCTGAACAATATCCCACAACGACCGAGTTCTTTAGTCGTGTCCCTAGTGAGATTAGAAAGAGTCCCTGGTTCAGGGAAGCCTCTTTGTTCCTCAAGTCAGTCGACAACGATAGTCGGATTGACATTGAGAAAGTTCTTGGCACATTAGCCGAAATGCGAGACTATTGCACCAAGTCTTCAGACACCACTGCTTTCCCTGGCTGGGTTTTACAGCCTGGTCAGAATCGCTTTTCGAGACTCGCCGAGACAAGCGAAGGCGAACTCATCGACTACGATCCATTCGCCTCTCTAAATGACATCTTGGAGTCAATGAAAAAAACCGTCCGCTCTTTAGATGAGCTTGAAGACGACATCAACAGGCTTGTGTATGAGTTGTATGCCGCGAGACCCAATCATGAAGCATTAGAAACATGGGTCAATTTGCTTCAGTTTCTTCATAGGCACGATCTTCATACCGAAGTGTTTACGACGAACTATGACCTTGTGCTAGAAGACGCTATCCTTGCAGGAGGTCTAAGCGAGAGTATTGGGACAGGTAGAGTCACAGACGGCGTCAACTCCACGATTGACCTAGACAAATGGCACTCTACATCCGAGGAAATCGTTCCTACTTTCTCTGGCCCTGGGCTGTTGACAAAGCTACACGGTTCCGTGGATTGGCAGCGGGGCTCCGATGGAAGGATCATCGTTGGGTCATCACGGTTCACAGGAGAACATCAGAATCACATCTTGATCTATCCCGGGTTCAAGGGCGAGCCTCAGGACGAACCCTTCTCGTCGTTCCACAATCGCTTGCGGCTAGTTGCGGAGAGAGCGACAGCTGCCATCTTTATTGGTTACGCCTTCCGGGATGAATTCATCAATGAAGTTCTGTCAGATATTCGGCCTAAGATTACTAAGTTCGTTATAAACAAGGAGCAAACGGCACCCAGTCTAGACTTTCTAAGTGGATCAGCTCACTTTGAGGAAGGATTTACGGAAGACTCAGTGCAAGCATTCAAGAGGCTATTGGTCTAACATAGCTGCGTTACGGTGAATGAGCAAGATAAAGTACTGCTTCCATGCCATTTCCAAATGTAAGCCACGACCAACATGTTTATCTTTCACATTCTGAGTTCGGTGCCATTGGGTCTTGGTTTGCCGCCGTGGACGGAGGGTTCGGCGCACCATTTGGCGGCGAGGCGGCGGACGGCGGTGTAGGTTTGTTCGTCGAAGCCTAAGAGGTCGCGGATGACGCGGCGGTCGAGGAGGGCGCGGTTGGGGTCGGCGTCCGCGAGGTAGGCGGGCTGTAACTCTTTGTCGCGGAATTCGTCGAAGATGAGTTCCGCCATGATGAGTTGATCGTCGCTGAGGGCGCGGAAGTCGAGCACGGGGAGGGTTTCAACTGCTCGTATGGTCGTGCGACCACGACCACTCTGCTGACGATTAGCGTGCCACCAGTGCGCGAGCAAACCGAGTGTGGAGTTGCCCCACACAGAAAGAGCGTAGTCAAAGCGAGCATCAGAAAATACCACGTTGGGCCATGCCGTACCACCTATGCTCTCTTCATCTGTAAACGCTACTCCCAACGGCTGCGAATTGTAGCGAAAGTCAAGGTTTAGATGAGCTCGACTGGCGGTAGCCCAAATGGTGGCGGCTTTCTCTTCCATGCCTTGCCGGACTTGCAACTGGGAATCGGGAACGCACACTATACGAGTCTCGTTTTGAGCGTCATGGTTCCACAAAGCAGGATAGGTAGCTGTTGAACTCGGTGCGATTTTGTCAAAAGGCCCTCGTGGAGCCGGCCCTGTGATGTCACGATGAACGAAGCCAAGCCTACTGATCCTTCCAAGAACATGCATTCCCAGTTCAAGAGGTGCAACACTACCAGGTAGCCACAGTTGGGATTGGGATAGAGCGAAAGCAGTTTGAGCTACCGCGAAGTCTGAGAGGCGCACCGCGCCCCATTGCGAGCCGTCTGCGTGACAAAATGCGGTTACGCTCTTACCAAGCGATTCTTCCCCAATCACCAAGGGCGTTCCACCGTACGGGCCATCCTTGATTTCTCTAACATGGTTGCTGTTGGTTACTTCGCTTGCCAGCGAGCTAGCGTGATCGAAACCTCGCGGCCTGCGGCTGAGTGATGAAAAGAGGGGCAGCGTTTCAGACTTTTCTGCCGTCTCAAGTTTTCGGGCTATAATCAAGCATTCCGCCAAGCCCGTATCTGCCGAAAACGATAGGTCTTCATTGTCCGCAGCGGCAATAGTTAGTACGTTCAACTCTGTGTAATTGCCCACCAGCATCTTTCGGAATCCCTGCCACGACAAGCCGGAGGCAGCAGACAATGGCAAAACGAGCGCCAGCACGCCGCCGGGCTTAAGCTTGCGGTCCGCTAACGCCGCAAAAGCGGAGGCAATGCCGGCGTTGCCGTGGTAGCAGGTCTTCTTTCCCATTTCATTGATGAGCTTCCCCATTTCCGTCTGATCTTCCCGCGTGGCGTCAAATGCGGCGAATGCGGGATTCGTAATGTCGGCATGAGCACCTTCGTGATTCGTGGCCCGCGTGAACGGCGGGTTCATAATCACCAAATCGTATTCCCAATCCCTTATGTCAAGGGTGACTTGCGCCGATGTCTCCTCTCCCGCGCTGCCGGTGCGGAGGGCGGGGTCGCTGGTGTTGAAGAGGGTTTGGACGTCCGAGCGTTGCAGAAGTTCCAGGGAGCCGATCTTGACCGTGCCGTCGGGTTGGCGGCCGTAGGGCATGGTGTAGAGGCGGGAGCTGCCGAAGGCTTCGCCGGGTTCCACGCCAGAGAGGGTGGAGCCGGTGATGTGGATGGCCGAGGGCATGACGTCGCAGCCGTAGAGCACGTCCTCCATCATGGCGCGGTGCAAGGCGGCCGGGTTGCCGCCGGCGCGCTCGTGCTTGGCGGCGATCTGCGCGTACACCGCCGAGAGTAACGCGCCCGTGCCGCAGGCAAAATCGGCGATGCGCAGCTTGCCGATGGCGCCGGCATCCGCCCAGTCCACCCCTTGCAGCTTGGCCACGGCCAGCCGCGCCAGCAGCGCCGCCGACGAGGGCAGCGTGTAGAACGTCGCCAGGTACTTGCGGTCGGCAATGAGACGCTGGAAGATGCGGCCGGTCAGGTCGTGGGAATTCTCCACGCCCATGGCGCTCACCGACTGCGCCGTATGCCGTAGGCGTCCCAGAATCTGCGCCGCCTCAGCCGCGGGCAAATGCATCAGAATGTCCCTGGCAACGGCAAAGATGGCCCAATAGTTAATGTCCAGAATGTCCTGCCACGCCGCGAGCACCTCACCCTGCGGGTTGGCAACGTCATCGCCGCAGACCATGTTCAGGGACTTGACCCCAGTATGCATGCCGTAGATGCGCTCGTGAAAGACCAGAGCGTTGGCGATGATGGCGCAGGCCATGCGACGCGTCTGCGGCACGTTGCTCATGCCGAGGAGACGCGCAATCTCCATGGTGATCGCCTGGCGGTTCGTGTCCATCTCGTCCAGGATTTTCGCCGCCGCGTTGATACCCTTTTGCAGCTCGTCGGTGGCGTCATCCACGGCCTTCTGCGGCACGGAGACCAAGCGCGCCAAATCGGCTACGTCCTCCGGAGAGCCCTCCAGCCAGCCGGACGCCGGAAAGCGACTGACGCCCTTTTTTTCTTCCGTGAAAACGCAATAGGAAAGACGTGCCTGCCGCAGAGCGGAATGGAGATCGTCGGCATCAGCAATCTCTTCGGGATACCGTAGCGCGATTGCCGCCTCGATTTCACGCCCACTCGCCGCTACCTCCAAACCCAAACGCGACTTGGCTTCATCCTCCACGGTCGCACCCGGCATATACTCCGCCTCGATCACCACCGGCGCGCGGCCGGAGTCCTCGATGATTATGTCGGGCCGCCGACCCGAATGCCCTGTGATGGTCTGCGTACTCTCAGCGCGCACGTGACTGCGGGAGAGCATGCCTTGCAGCACACTTTCCATGGCGTTGTTTACGCTCGGTTCAGTCTGACGCGCCATCTCTGCTGCGGCTCCCTCAGTCCGCCCCTGCAATTCGCATGAAGTTCAACAGTACTATTGTACGTGGTACCGGCATTTAGAGCAGTGCTCTCCCTCCTCTGAGACCTTTGCATAACCCCACTTTCAAGCAGGGGCACTCCCTCTCCTGGGGGAGAGGGTTGGGGTGAGGGGGTCTTTTTGCTGCCATTGCCCGTTACGTTTGGCAGTGTCAAGGCGTATCAGGGCAGAATCGGTGTGCATATGGAAAGATTTCAGGAGATTCACCCTCACCCTAGCCCTCTGTATAGACCAGAGAGATACTTAACGGGTGTGCGCAGACATACTTTACACAGTATGGCACTCTTTCTGAGT